>JAAXXP010000037.1 GCA_013334435.1 Chlorobiaceae bacterium
CGGCCATGTGCGGCTGTTCGAGGGCGATATCAGTTATGCCCTGAACGAAAAAGGAAACTACGCCATCGGGTTATCCTACCGGAAAGGCCGTCTGCCGCTTACCTTCGAAAAGGTGGACGACCTGACCCTCGGTCTGTCGGTGAAGTATTGAAAGGCGGACTTTTCCGGCAGGGGGGCGCTTCCTGAAAGAGCCGTGCGACGGTTATCGAGGCGGCCGTTCATCGGGGGGAGGAACCGGCAGCTCCCGCTGATTCCATATGGCGAAAACAGTAGGGATTCGCGTGAGGCTTTCCGGTATAGGCTATGGACATGGTTGTGCATCCGCCCCCGCACTCTTCGGCCATGGCGCATCCTCTGCAGGTTTCTTTCATGTCGTCGGCCGTATAGCTGCGCGTGTCTGAAAAAGCTCCCTCCCTGAACCAGACAGACCATAACGAATCCTGTCTGAGATCTCCTTCGATCATCGAGTCCGGCCATGAAAGGCACCCCTTGACCAGTCCATTGCTCATGATGCCGCAGGTAGAGACGCCTGCGCTGCATCCGGTCCATGGCACGGTATCGTGGGTGTCGAGTTCCGAAAAATAACCTACCCCGTCGGCGCCCATGATCTGCATGCCTGAGGGTTCGGCGGATTTTTGCCTGTCGTGGATGAATCGCCCGAGCTGCAGATACTGTTGCGCCGAGAGCTGCATCTCCGTTTGTTGTCGCGAGCGTCCGAACACGAACAGCGGCTGCAATTGCCATCGTTTGATGCCCATGGAGCGAAACTGATGTTCCATCGCCTCGAGTTCACCGAGGTTATGGGCATTGACCGTCGTTATGAGGGTGATCTCAATTCCTGAATCCAGCAGCCGCCGGATGCCGTCAAGCAGCCGGTCGTGCAATCCGGTTTTTCCCCGCATCCGGTCATGGGTTTGGCGCATTCCGTCGATACTTACGGCAATCGCGCCGATTCCTGTTTCGCGAAATTGACGGATCACTTCTGCCGTTACGATGGTGCCGTTCGTTACCATGCCGGCAAGAATTCCCGATTCCCGCAACCGCCGGGCAAGAGGCATCCACAGAGGGCTCAGGAGCGGTTCGCCTCCGGTAAAGACGACTTCCTGAACCAGCAACTCCGGAAACTGATCGCAGATCAGCAGCGCCTCCTTTTCCGAAAGCTCGTCCGATCTTGCGGCGCCTGCCGACGATGCGCAGTGCAGGCACCGCAGATTGCACGCAAGCGTCAGTTCCCAGCCAATGATTAACGGAAAGCTCTCAAAGCTGCTCATGGTGTTTCGTGCTTGCGTTTTCTGGAACCTCTTCTCCGCCTCATACGCAGAGTCCGTGTTACTTCGCCTTGTTCAGGAATGATTGAACCGAGATGTAATCGCCCGCACGCACAACGATCTCCCGTCCCATCACCACATCGTCGGCGAAGTTCCTGATGGTTGCGGCAATAGCTGCCGGAGGCTCTTTCCCTTCAAGCATATATTGCTGGAGATGGGTTTTTACGGCTTTTGTGAACTTTTCATCGACGCCCTTGGCGATGAGCACCCTGATCTGCGACATGTCGAGACCTTCGGGTGGCGGATAAAGGTACATCACCCTCCACTTTTTGATAAGCAACTGTTCCTGCAGGGAGTACATCAGTTTCATGTTCTCCAGGAACTGCGGAGATGTTTTTGGCATCAGTCTGCCCTCCTTTTTTACCTTTGGGGTTATTGATAAAAAAGACACCCGCCCGAGGCGGGAACTTCCGGTCGCGGTTTTCCGGGGAAAACCGTTGTACTGCTTACTGCTGCTGATACTGGGGGTACTGACAGGGATCTCTACGGGTAAAGTACTGTAAGGGGAGGATAAATGCAAAATCCATTTCGGGGCGTCCTGACTTCCGTGGAGGCGTGTCGCAGTCGCCGCCCCTTCAGAGGTAGACGGCGTAGTAGTAGACGTTTTTCTTGATTTCGCTGATGACGAATCGGTAGCTGGTTTTGTTTTTCCACCAGAGCAGCGCGTTCCACCAGTCTGGTTCGGTAGGGACGAGGATGATTTTTTTCGAAGAACCTTCGAATACCTTTCCCCAGGTCTGGTGAATACGGAGCATGTGCGGGGGATCGCTGACGACGATGGCGCTGTTCCATCCGTTTTTATGCAGGGTTTCCGCGGCGTTTACGGCCTCCTCCCAGGTGGTTTCGGATTCGGTGTCGACCTTGATGGCTTTTTTGGGTACGCCCAGCGCTCTCATGCGGCGTTCCCGCCAGTTGGGGTGCCCGGGCCGGTAGAAGCGGGCGTCGATGCCGGTCAGGAGCACTCTGGATGCATAGCCCTCCTTGTAGAGCGCGGCGCCTTTTTCAACCCTCAGGCCGTTGTCGCCGCCAAGTACCACAATGACGTCGGCTTTTTCGGGTTTTTCGGCCGGGAAGGAAACTACAAAGCCGAGACACAGGAATACCAGTCCTGCAAGGGAGGCAAGAGAGAGGATGAGGAACGTGATGAAACTGAAAAAGGCTTTTATCATGCGTGCTTCAGGAAATTGCTCATGCGCCGTTCATTGTGGGCTATCCTGCTTCAGCGGCAGCTGACGGCAGCCGAGGCTGAATGCTTGTTGATGATGGCATTTTTTACGGTATCTTGCAAAAAAAATCGATAAGGAAACCTCCCGAGCCGGTGTTCCCCGGCAGGATGCGCTGCCGGATTTCCGCATCTTTTTCTTTTTCCCGGCAAATAGTACCTTGTCCATGTCGGATGTCCTCTTTACCGTTGCTCCTTGCTCCTTAATTTATGAAACGTTACGGTATTTTTTCATTGCTGCTGTTCTTCTGCGTTCTCGCAGCCTCTCCTCTCCAGGGCGCGGCGTTCAGAAGCGGGATCGACGTACTCGAGGATTCGGGTTGCCGTGAACTGAAGGGGAAAACGGTCGCGCTCGTCACCAATGCGGCAGGCCTCACCTCGGCGGGCGGGAGCAATTACGCGGTATTGCTTCGCAACGCCATCGACCTGAAGTTCATTATGGCGCCCGAGCACGGGTTTGCCGTGAATGTCGAGGCCGGGAAAAAAACCGATGGTATGCTGATCGGTGACGGGCTCAGGGTCTACTCGCTCTACGGATCGTCGAAAAAGCCGGATGCAGCCCTCCTGAAAACCGTCGATATCGTGCTTTTCGATCTTCAGGATGTCGGCGCCCGCTGCTACACCTATATATCGACCATGAAGCTTGTCATGGAGGCCTGCATGGAGGCTGACCGCGCCTTTATGGTGCTCGACCGTCCCAACCCAATCTCGCCGCTCGAGCCGGAAGGGTTCATGCTCGATAAAGGGTATGAATCGTTTGTCGGGGCTGTCGACGTGCCGTTTCTTCATGCCATGACCGTCGGCGAAATCGCCATGCTGCTGAAAAAGAACCGTTTCCCGAAGCTGGATCTTCGGGTGGTGAAGATGGAGGGATACCGCAGGGAGCTGTTCGGCGATGAACTTCCAGGGTTCGCTTTTGTGAGCCCTTCTCCCAATATCAGGAACATCGAGACGGCGATTGTCTATCCGGCAACGGTTATGCTCGAAGCTACGGCGGTGAGCGAAGGGCGGGGAACCGATACGCCTTTCCTGCAGTTCGGCGCCCCGTTCATCGATTCGGCCGGACTGTTACGGGAGGTTCGGGCCAGTCGGCTGCCGGGTGTGGAGTTTTTTCCTGTCCGGTTCATTCCGAAGTCCGGAAAATTCAGGAATGAAGCGTGTTCCGGTTTGAAGCTGAAGGTTTCCGACAGGAAGCGGTTTTCCCCGTTTGCCACTTCGGCAGCCGTGCTCCTTGCCCTGCAGAAGCTCTATCCCTCCAGTCTCGGGCTGATGAAGGATTCCGGCGCTTTTTTTGACCGCCTTGCGGGAACGCCACGCTTCCGGGAGATGATTCTTGAACAGGTTCCTCTTGAGGTTATCCTGGAGGCAAGCCGCAGGGATGTGCAGGAGTTCGGGCGAATGCATCCGGCACGTTATATCTATCCCGAGCCGTAGCCTTTTACGGCAAGGCGTTCAGCGCGGTACGCGGTATTCCCCCCTGACCCCCTGTTTTGAAAGCAGAATCTGCCAGAGCTCTATGGATCGTGCCCTGAAAGCTCCCGAGAAGCTGAGAAGGTAGTATTGCCACATGCGGTGAAACGTTTCACTGTAGCGTGATCGCAGCTGCTGCCAGTGTTTTTCGACGTTCTCGTGCCAGGCCTTGAGCGTCAGAGAGTAGTCGTGGCTGAAAACGTGCCAGTCTTCGAGCTTGAAGAGCCCTTCGTAGTTTCTGGTGATCTGGCTTGCACTCGGGAGCATGGAGTTCGGAAAGATGTATTTGCAGCTCCAGGGGTCGCCATTGGCGGCAGGCGTATTTCCTCCTATAGTGTGCAGCAGGGATAAGCCGTCAGGTTTGAGACAGCGGCTGACCACTTCGAAATAGGTGCGATAGTTTTTGTACCCGACATGCTCGAACATGCCTATCGAGTATATTCTGTCGAACATTCCCCGCAGTGTCCGGTAGTCGCACAGTGAGACGGTGACGGGCAGTCCTGTGCACCGCTCTCTGGCCACTCCGGCCTGTTCGGACGATACCGTTATCGCCGTTACGGAAACGTTATAATGTTCAGCCGCGAATCGGGCCGCTCCCCCCCAGCCGCATCCGATGTCGAGAACCTTCATTCCCTGGCTGAGACCGAGTTTGTCAAAGACCAGCCTGAGCTTTTTCTCCTGCGCTTCATCGAGACTGTCCGCCTCTTTCCAGTAGCCGCAACTGTAGATCATCTGCTTGTCAAGCATGCATGCAAACAGGTCGTTTCCTGTATTGTAATGATGTTCTCCGACCGTGAATGCTCTCGACGGGTGCTGGAGATTGCAGGTCTTGCCGATCAATCTGCCGATAACCCACTCGGGTGTAACGACTTTTCTGTCGCATTTTGCCGAGAGCAGGCGGAAAAAGAGCTCTTCGAGGTCGTCACACTCCCACCAGCCTTCCATGTATGACTCGCCAAGACCAAGACTTCCCTGCGTGATTACCCGTCGGAAAAACCGGCGGTCATGCACGCGGATATCCCATGGCCTGTTGCCGTCGATACGGATATCTCCGCTATTGAAAATGAGTTCAAGCTGCTTCTTGAAAAAGCTGTCGAGCGCTGCCGGGCGATGCTGTGTCTGAATGGAGTTCAATGGATAGTCCATGGCTGACGGGTGGTTATCGATTGTCCTTTTAGAAACAACAGGGATAATGTTGCTTTCATGCCAAAATCCGGGTCTATCGGGGAACTTCGAACGGCCCTTCAATGCCGCCATGCGAGTATACGATCTGCCAGAGCTGCACATGGCGCGCTCTGAAGGAGCCGGCAGCGCTGAGCAGATAGTAGCGCCACATTCTGAAAAACCGCTCGCTGTAGTCGTTTTCGAGAGCCTGGCGATGCTGTTCGATATTGTCGGCCCATGACTTCAGGGTAAGCGAGTAGTCGTGTCCGAAGGAGTGCCAGTCTTCGAGCACCAGAAGCCCTTCGGATGCCCTGGTGATATGGTTGGCCGATGGAAGCATCGAATTGGGGAAAATATAGCGGCTTGTCCATTTGTCGGTATTGGTGCCGGTACGGTTGCTGCCGATGGTGTGAAGCAGAAAGAGACCTTCCGGAGCAAGAGCCCGGCGGACGGTCTGAAAATAGGCAGGATAGTTTTTGTGCCCGACATGCTCGAACATACCGATGGAGTAGATGCGGTCGTAGGTTCCCGAAAGATCCCGGTAGTCCATGAGTTTTATTTCGACGGGAAGACCGGCGCAGTATTCTCTGGCCAGTTTTTCCTGTTCGGTCGATATGGTCAGACCGGTTACCCTGACGCCGTACTCTTCGGCTGCGAATCTGGCTGCTCCCCCCCATCCGCAGCCGATGTCGAGCAGGTGCATGCCCCGCTCGATATTGAGTTTGCCGAAAACGAGCCGGAGTTTCCGCTCCTGCGCATCGTCCAGGTTTCGGGCATTCCGCCAGTAACCGCAACTGTAGATCATGCGCTTGTCGAGCATGGTCCGGTAGAGGTCGTTGCCGATATTGTAATGGGTCTGGCCGACGGTGAACGATCTTCCGGGGTTCTGAAGGTTTACCGCCTTGCCGAGGATTGAGCCGATGAAGCGGGGTATCGCCGATACCTCCCTGTCGAGGCCGCGGCGCAGCACCCGGTAGAAAAATTCGTCGAGTGCGTCGCAATCCCACCAGCCGTCCATATAGGACTCTCCAGTTCCCAGATGGGCTTCGGTCAGTACCCTTTTGTAAAAGCGGTCGTCATGTACCCGTATGTCCCAGGGGTTCGGGCCGTCGACAAGAACGCCCGCACTTTCCAGAAGGCTTCGGAGTTTACGTCTGTAAAAAGATTCCGCCATGAGTGCAACGAGTTACCCTGTTGAACGGAGTAAGGGCGACGAACGGGCATACTTCAGCTTTAACTCATAAAGCCGCTGAAAAAGTTCATTACCTGTTGGATCGCTTGCGCACACGCTGAGCAGAGGAGAAGAAACGGCGGATCCGCCTCGGCGGTGAGGTTGACGAAGCGGGTGTTCCGGAGAGGAGTGGGCGGTGCCGGAAGCGTTCAGCCGGCGCTCTTTTTACCTGGTTTGGGTTTCCCTGCGGTATCGCTTTTTTTCGGTCGTCCCCGTTTTTTCTGGGTGCCGCAGCTTTCCTGGTCGGGGTCGCATTCGGCGGTTTCCGCACTCTCCGTGCCATCATGCTCCTCTTCGGCAAGCTCCCCCTCGATGGAGTCGTCGGGAATGATGACATCGTCGAGCAGCACTATCTCGTCGCAGATGTCGTCGATCACCTCGTCGACATGAACATGCGCCTTGCCCCGGCCACCGCGCTTGTTTTTCATGGCCGGTTCAATCAGGGTCATGACCTCGTTGATGGAGGAGAAGATGTAGAGCTGCTTGTCGAGATTGGTCAGCTTGAGAAGGTCCTTGATCTGCTGGCAGAGCGAGACGAAGATCGCAAGTCCCTGACTCTGGTTCGAAAGCTGGTGCGCGATGAGCATGGAACTGATGCCGCTCGAGTCGATGGCTTTGACCTGCGACAGGTCGATGATGAGGTTTCGGCTGTTCTCGTGCAGCAGGAGTTCTTCGATGGTTTGACGGAAACAGGCGGAGTGCCGGAAATCGAACACTTCCTCCTCGATTTTCAGAATGGTCAACTCCTTGCGGGACGATACCGAGTTTTTCATGGCAGTACTTCTGGTTAGGTCTTGAAGAGAGCGGTTCTCTCTGCAACCTTCATCAATGACGGGGCAGTTGTCTGCCTCTATTGGTCAGGTTCAGCCGGGAACGGACCGTTGCAGCTGAATCGGACATGGTGCGGCGGTTCAGGATGGTGTTGCAATGGCCCTGCAGCAGGTTTCGATCAGCGCCTCCATAGCCGCATGGTCTCCGGAAGCCTCCACCCAGTTAACATTAAGCCTATTTTTAAAAAAAGTCAACTGGCGTTTTGCATAATTGCGGGTGTGCTGTTTTATAAGCGTAACCGCGCTTTCGAGAGTCGTTCGGCCTTCAAAGTAATCGAAAAGTTCCTGATAACCTACCGTTTTCAGGACGCCGGCATTTTCCCCGTTCAGGAGAGAATAATACTTTTTATACAATAATTCAGCTTCATCGATCAAGCCGGATCGGATCATCCCGTCGACCCTTCCGTCGATTCTTTCATAGAGCGTCGATCGCGGCACAGAGAGCCCGCAGGTGATGAACGTGAGGTCCGGGACTTTTCTGGATTGCTGCAGATCGGTAACGGTGCGTCCGGAGATCGCAATGATTTCAAGGCTGCGGATCAGCCGATGGGTTTTGGTGGCATCGAGTGTTGCAGCCTGAACGGGGTCAAGCGTTTTCAGCCGTTCGAAGAGCTTTTCGCTGCCGGAAGCGGAAAGTTCTCCGGCAAGTTTTCTGCGGATTTCGGGATCTCCGGGAGGCAGGTCGGCAAGGCCCCTGATGAGCCCCTCGATATAGAGCGTCGAGCCTCCGGCGACTATTGCCTGTTTCCCCCGATCGTGAATGTCGAGGATTCTCCGGTGCGCTTCAACGGCAAACTCACCTGCCGTAAAGGGTTCTCCGATGTTTTTTTCATCGATGAAATGGTGGGGTATTTCGTGCAGCAGCTCTTCGGGAGGTTTTGCTGAACCGATGGTGAGCTCCCTGTAGATCTGCCGGGAATCGGCGGAGATGATTTCGGCGTCGAGCCGTCGGGCGGCCTGCAGGGCAAGGGCTGTTTTCCCGGAAGCCGTCTGCCCGAGAATCACCAGTACCGGTTTTTGCGGTTGAGCGGATGACATCAGTACCCCTCCGGGTTCAGATTTCAGGGAAAACGCGCTTCAGGGCCAGAGAGAGGCGCGAAACAGGCAGGCCGACGACATTGTAGTAGCACCCCTCGATTCGCCGCACGTGACAGGCCATGAGCGGGTCCTGGATGCCGTATGATCCGGCTTTGTCGAAGGGCCTGACCCGATCGAGATAACCGGCGATTTCGCGGTCGTTCATCGGCTCGAATTCCACCGTGGTGGTGACGCATTCGCTGCAGGAAACCGATGAGGAGAGCAGGGCGAAGCCGGTATGGACCTTATGCGTGTTGTTCTGCAGGCGCTGCAGCATGCCGAAGGCCTCCCTGTAGCCTTCCGGTTTGCCGAGAACCTCGCCATCCAGGTCCACAACGGTATCGGCCCCGATAACCACCACCCGTTCATGCGGATCGTGCAGCATTTTCCATGCCGCTTCGGCTTTCCCCTGCGCTACGGCGGCAACATTCTCCTCGATGGTTTTCGATGGATCGAACCTCTCGTCGGTATCGGCAGGGAGGGTTCGGAAGCGCATGCCGAGCAGTGAGAGCAGCTCCCTGCGTCTCGGGGACTGCGATGCCAGAATGAGTACGGGTGTTTCCATCGCCATGTTACTGCAGGTTGTTCCATCCTCTGCGGTTCATGTCGCTGTAGATAAGCCAGCCGGATACCGCAGCGGCAAGGAAGTAGAGGGCTGCCGGCAGGGGCTCTCCGAAAATGAGTTTACCCGTTCCGAAGAGTGCCGAATAGACCAGGACGATGCCGAGGAACCAGTCGGCGAAAAGCAGCAGAAAGCCTTTATCGGATTCCACTTCCGGCATGGTGTCGGATATTTTTTTCCAGAACACTCCGCCGACTCTTGTGGTGCGGTAGAATGAACGGAGGGTTTCCTCTTCGGTCGGAGGAGTGAGAAAGGTGACAAGAAGCGTTGCCGTGATGGTGAAGAGGACGATGATGAAAATCGAGAGCGGAAAGGTGATGCCGGTCATGAAGTGCAGCCAGCTGTATGCGGCGAAGGGCGCAACCATGGAGGTGATTTCGCTCCATGCGTTCAGGCGCCACCAGAACCAGCGCATGATGAGCACAAAGCCGGTTCCCGCTCCGCACTGGATGATGAACTCCCACGCTCCGGTTATGGTTTCGAGCACGAAGAAGGTGATGTAGAGCGCAAAGATCGCCGTAAGGACGGTAACGGCTTTCGATGCCCTGACGTAGTGTTTCGCATCGGCTTCCGGCCTGATGAAGCGCTTGTAGAAGTCGTTGATGAGGTAGCTGGTGCCCCAGTTCAGGTGAGTGGAGAGCGTCGACATGTAAGCGGCCAGAAATGCCGCTACGAGCAGCCCTTTCAGACCGGGCGGAAGGACGGCTTTCATCACATGGACAAATCCGTCCTCCTTTTCGGCGGCCGGCAGGTCGGGGAACATGACGAGGCTTACCAGTCCGACTACGATCCATGGCCACGGTCTTACGGCGTAATGGGCAATGGTGAACCAGAGGGTGGCCAGGAGCGAATGTTTTTCATCCTTTGCGCTCATCATGCGCTGGGCGATGTAGCCGCCCCCTCCGGGTTCCGCGCCCGGATACCATGAAGCCCACCACTGGACAAAGGCCATGGCGGCAAAAGAGGCGAAGGGCAGGGCGAACGCCCCTTGCCCGACAGTGGAGGAGCCGGACGGGGAGATGGAGGGGAAAAAATCGAACATCCAGGCCGGCAGCGCTCCCTTCAGCCCTCCTGCTGCGGCGACCGAGGGGTGCTGCATGGCCAGAACCGCCAGAATGATGCAGCCCGTCATGGCGATGAGAAACTGTATGGCATCGGTGACCGAGACCCCCCAGAGACCGGAAAGTCCCGAATAGACGGTGGTCAGGATTACAAGCACCACGATGGTGAGCTCGGGGTTCAGTTCGGGCATCATGATGCGGATGATCTTGAACATGGCGAGGTTGACCCAGCCGATGATGACCGCATTGATGAAAAGGCCGAAATAGACAGCCTTGAACCCTCTCAGAAATGCCGCGGCTTTTCCGCTGTAGCGCAGCTCGATGAATTCAAGGTCGGTCATGATGTTGGCGCGCCGCCAGAGACGGGCGAAGAAAAAGACCGTCAGCATGCCGCCAGAGACGAAGGTCCACCATACCCAGTTGCCGGCAATGCCGTTTTTCGCGACGAACCCGGCCACGGCCAGAGGGGTATCGGCGGCAAACGTGGTTGCAACCATACCCGTTCCGGCGAGCCACCAGGGAAGCTTGCGGCCGGAGAGGAAGAACTCTCCGACATTTTCCGAGGCTCGCGATGAAAACATCAGGCCGATTGCCAGCGTCAGGATCAGATAGCCTGCAATGAACGCATAGTCGAGAACGGTGAACTGTTCCATAGGTGTTTTCGGCGGTTATATTCTGCAGGAGCGGCACAGACGCCTGTCGCCCGCTGTTGACATCGGTTCCCGGAAGACGCGTTACCCCTCGGTTCTCGAAAGATCGAGAAAGCTCTGATAGCGGTCCTCGATTTCCAGAAGGTCGAGAGAGGCAATGCGGTCTGTTCCGAATTTTTCGACGCAGAAGCTGGCCATGGCGCTTCCGTAGAGCACTCCCTTGCGCAGTTCGAGGTCGTTGACGGTTCCGCAGCGTGAAAGGTGGCCGATAAAGCCCCCGGCAAAGGTGTCGCCGGCTCCGGTCGGATCGTAGATGGACTCGAGCGGGTATGCCGGAGCCACGAATATGCCGTTGTCGGTAAAGAGCAGGGCGCCGTGTTCGCCTTTTTTGATGATCAGGATTTTCGGGCCCATGGCGCGGATGATTCTTGCCGATTTCACGAGATTCGGATCGCCGCTGAGAATGCGGGCCTCGCTGTCGTTGATGATGAAAATGTCGACGCGTTCGAGGGTTTTTTTCAGTTCTTCAGGCTTGCCCTCGATCCAGAAGTTCATGGTGTCGCAGATGACCATTTTGGGAGCCGTGATCTGGTCGAGCACCTTGACCTGCAGTTCCGGGTCGATGTTGCCGAGGCACACGAACTCCGATTTCCGGTACTGTTCCGGCACATGGGGATCGAAATCGGCGAAGACGTTCAGCTGGGTATCGAGTGTGTCGCGGGTGTTCATGTCGTAGTGGTAGCGGCCGGCCCAGCGGAAGGTTTTGCCGTTATCGACCTTCTGGATGCCTTTGGTGTCGATGTTTCTGGCGTGGAGCAGCCCGAAGTGCTCATCGGTGAAATCGGCACCGACTACGCCCACCATATTGATGTCGTCGGTGAAGTAGCTTGCCGAAAGAGCGATGTAGGTTGATGATCCTCCCAGGGTGTCGGGGGAGTTGCCGAAAGGGGTTTCGATATCATCAAATGCAAGGGATCCGACGACGAGAATTGACATGATGGTAACTGTTTTTCAGGGTTGACGATAAAAGTTCAAAGATAATGAATTCGTGTTTCAATTCTGTTGGGGGAGTTCAAAAAGCATGCATTGGCCGGGATTGCAGGAAACGGTGAGTTTATGGTCCGATACCCTGTGGTTTTCGCCGGTAATCAGCTCCAGGAGCGATTCGTCGCCGAACGCGAATTCGATGGTGCCGGTTTTCGACTCCTCGCCGTTGCTGTTGCCGATGAAGAGCAGCGATTGCCTTCCGTTTTTGCGCAGCACCGCGAACAGGTCAGGTTCGGTGACATAAGGGAGAACGATCGATCCTTTGTCGCCGCAAGCTATGAGTTCCGCATACCGGCTGCGGATTGCGAGCACGCTCCTGATATACCGGTTGAGCGGATCGATGTTGTTGGTTTTCTCCCAGTCGAAGCTGAACGTGCTGAAAAGCGGCAGTTTTTCAGCCGGGAAGCGTGTCCGGTCGCTCTCCTCGAAATTCAGGCCGAGGTTTACCGGGTGCCATTCGCAGATTTCCATGCCTGAGTGGAGAAACGGTATGGAGGGGAGGATTATGCTGAGCGTGAAGACGAAAACCGCACGGTTCCGGCCGGTTTGCATGCCTGGCCAGCGGTGGCAAACCCTCGGGGTGTTGTGGTTTTCACCGGTTCCGAAAAAGGGCAGTGCGATACCGGTTTTATTGAGGTAGTTCAGGAGCCCCCTGATGAACACCGTGTCGTGAACGACAAAGGGGAGAGAGCCGAATACCGCATCGAACCCTTCGTCGCGCACTTCGGGTGTGGGGTCGAAGTTTTCATCCCAGAAGGCGAAGTCGGGCCGGTTTTTTCTTGCGGTGTCCACCACCATCCTCTTGAGCTGGCCAGGCAGGGCATGGCCCATATCGATCATGGCTCCGTCGATGCCGTAGGTTTCCTGATAGCCGGGAATGATCGAAAGAACGGCGTCCCAAAGCTCACGATTGAACGTTGCGGGGTCGTCGAGTGCCGTGTCGTACATCCGGATGGTGTTGTAGGCGATGTAGTTGAAGTCCGGATGGTTGTGCATTTTCAGATAGGTGACATCGGTCCATGGGGGCTGCCGGTCGTCGGGAGGCCAGTCTGAAAACGCGCTGGCGACATGGCAGGGCTCCCCGTTTTCGCCGGTGCCCTCGATCCCGGTGTTCCGCTCTGCGACGGATACCGGGGGAGCGACGAACATTCCGGTGTACTCGGGCGATGGCGCCGGAAGGTTACACAGGTCATGCTTGTCAACCTTTTCATAAATGGAGTTCAGGGTGTCGGTGTCGAACACCGGGGGACCGTAGCTGTTTTCGTCTGCGGTTCCGGAGAGCCAGTAAAACCATGAGGGATGGCTTTTCACCCACCGGCTGTCGATGGCTGCGGTTCTGAAAACGAATTCGAAGACCACCCTCATGCCCAGCAGGTGCGCCGCTTCGACAAACGCCTTCAGAAGAAAATCCGCCGTAAGTCCGAGCGCGGGCTCATCGAGCATGGGATCGATTTCCATCGGATCCTTTACGGCGTAAGGCGAGCCGAGGTTCCCTTTTCTGTTCGCCCTGCCGATGGAGGTCACCGGAAGAAGATACACGGTGTTGGCTCCAAGCGAACCGATATAGGGGAGCAGTGCAATTGCTTTCAGGAGTGTGCCTGTCTCCCTGAAACCGCAGGCAAGCGGTTCAGGGCTCACCGTCTGGTCGCGGTTGTGATCGAAAGCCGTGGTCAGCCGGACGAACATGTTATAGACCACGGCCGATCGGCTCCACAGGTGGTCGGCTCCGGTTACGGGGGAAGAGACTTTCCGCTGGTCGAGTATTTCCCCGATGATGCCGGCATAGAACGGTCCCGGCTGCACGGCGACGCTTCCCCCCTGGTCGCCGGTCCAGAGTTGCGGAATATGGTATAACTGATTTTCCTGCAGGGGAGGGAGCTTCTGCAGGAGATCGAAGAGTGTTTCAAGATGGGTACTCTGCACAGGTAGTAGTATCTTTACCTTCAAGGGTTTTCAGAACCCTTGCCGATTAGTGAAAAAAACAGGAGGCCGCCCGGTAATGATTTTTCCCTATGCGGCCATGCCCGACAGGCGGCGCCCTTAAGATAGCGATTTCCCTTTTATGAAGAACATAAGGCTTGATGTCGAATATGACGGAACGGATTATTGCGGCTGGCAGCGTCAGTCCGAAGGCATTCCTACGGTTCAGGGGGAGCTGGAACGGGTGCTTTCGAGGATTCTTCAGGAGCGCATCGTGCTGATGGCGGCAGGAAGAACCGACAGGGGGGTGCACGCACGGCTGCAGGTGGTGAACTTTTCGACCTGCTCTGCAATGGATCTGCCCCGGTTGGCCCATGCATGCAATGCGCTGCTTCCTGCAGCAATAAGGGTTGGCGGACCCGAGGAGGCAGTGCCCGGTTTTCATGCGCGGTTCAGCGCCAGAGAGCGTGAGTACCGGTATTTTCTGATCGAGCACCCTTCCGCCCTGCGCAACCGTTTTACCGGGTGTTCGAACGGGGTGCTCGATCTTGCGGCCATGCGGAGAGCCGCGGATTTCCTTCCCGGTGTTCATGATTTCCGGTTTTTTTCCAGAGAGCCGTACGGCAGGGAGAGTCTTTTGTGCAGGATAACGGCGTGCGAATGGCTTCAGGAGAACGGTACGCTGGTTTTCCGCATAAGGGCAAACCGTTTTCTGCGTTCCATGGTGCGATATCTGGTCGGCGTTATGATTGCGGCAGGCAGGGGGCGCGTCTCTCCGGAGGAGTTCCTCTCGGCTCTGGAGTCCGGAATGCCACATCGCCTGCCCCAGGTTCCGGCAGCCCCTAACGGACTTTTTTTGTGGGACGTAACCTACTGATTGGTCATAAATACCCCGATAGTTATTGTAATAATCATGAACTGTTTTTATGTTTACCATTTAAGGGAATAGCTGTTGATCTGCTGCGCACTCCGTCTGCCTTGCCCTCTCAATGCCAGACGCCGTTGTACGGCGGTTCCTCCCGGAAGAGTTTTTATGCCGATATGGAATTTTTTCTAATCCCCCCCTAATACCGGATTTCCTGTGAAAATCAGTCTTTTCCATAGAGTATGTACGATTCTCTTTTTGCTGCTTTGTATTAATAATTCCGTTCACCCGGCGTTTGCCAGAGATTCACGCTCCGACAAATCATCGGTAGCGGAAATTCTCGACAGCCTTGTCTATGCGACCTATTTCAAGGACGAGTATTTTTCCTCGTCGTCGAAAACACAGGACCGGGCCGGTTTCACCTCCAACTTCGTTCCTCAGTTCACCGATTCGGTCTATGCCTCCCGAATAGCCGCCCTTGACCGTAAAACACCCTTCAATCTTGTCTACAACGAACACGTCAGGGGGTTCATCAGGGTTTATGCCGTTGACAAGCGTAACAGCACAGCCAAGATTCTCGGCCTCTCCAAACTGTATTTTCCCCTTTTCGAAGAGCATCTCGACAAGTACAACATCCCGCTGGAAATGAAGTACCTCGCCATAGTCGAGTCCGCCCTGAACCCGACGGCGGTTTCCCGCGCGGGGGCGAAAGGATTGTGGCAGTTCATGTACGGAACCGGCAAGATGTACGGACTGGAGTCGTCGTCGTTTGTCGAAGACCGTTACGACCCCTACAAGGCAACCCTTGCGGCCAGCAGACATCTTCGCGATCTCTATAAAATATACGGAGACTGGTTCCTTGCCCTTGCAGCATACAACTCCGGACCCGGAAATGTCAACAAGGCGATAAGGCGGGCGGGCGGTACAAAAGACTACTGGGCCATCTGGGACTATCTTCCGGCGGAGACCCGCGGCTATGTTCCTGCGTTCATTGCGGTGAACTATATCATGAATTATTACAGGGAACATAATATCCGTCCGGTCGAACCAGGATATCTCTATCAGGATATCGATACGCTCAGGGTGTCGAAGATGCTCTCTTTCGAACAGATCAACGAGACGATCGGCGTCTCCATGCAGGACCTGGAGTTTCTCAATCCCCAGTACAAGCTCGGCATCATACCCGCTGCCGATTACACGCCGAACGTGATCAGGCTTCCCCGGAGATTTGTCTCCCAGTTCCAGCGTCGTGAAAAGGAGATCTATGCGTACAAGTCGAAACGCGTCCTCGAACGGGAACAGCTGCTTGCCAGACTGCAGAGTTTCGAGGCTTCCTCGCAGCCGGTTGTGAGCCAGGCAACGCCGGATGGTCAGGTACGCAAGGTGCACTTTGTCCGTCCGGGCCAGGATATCGGCATGATTGCCCGTTTTTACCGTTGTGAACCAAGTGAAATCGTGCGCTGGAACAACCTGAAAAGCACGGTTCTTGTTTCCGGCCAGCAGCTTGTCGTTTTTGCCGGAAACGGGGGTGCTGAAAAGACGGTTCCGGCCCCTGTTGCTGCACCGGCCATGGTCCAGTCACAGGCTCCGATTCAGATTCCCGTTCCCGCTGCGCCGGCGCCATCATCCCTTTCCGCGCCTGTTGCCGCCAAAGAGCCGTCGCCTGTCAGGAAGCCGGAACGGAAGACGAAGAAAATCGAGATGCACCGGGTTGAACGGGGAGAGACGGTAGCCTCGATTGCCCGTCAGTACGGGGTGAGTGTAGAGGATATCGCGGCCTTCAACGGACTGAAGGGCACTATGCATATCGTTCCGGGCCAGAAGCTCAAGGTCAGCGGTTCCTCTGCGGAAAAATCATCATCCCGGAGAGCGACTCCGGTGAAGGAGAAATACCACAAGGTCAGGAAGGGCGATACGCTCTCCTCCATTGCCGATCGTTACGGCGTCAGCGTGGGTGACCTTGCGGAATGGAACGATATCGGAAAAAAGAGAGCCATCCAGCCCGGCCAGAGGCTCAAGGTGGCTTCCCGCTGAGAGTTTTCTGCCCTGCGGCCGGCCGGTATTTCTGCTTTGCCGCGGCATTTTTTTCGGGGTGTTAATTGTTCCGGTCTCATGTTCCTTTAAACAAGAATTTTGTTATCTTAAGCCTTTTCGGGTTGCTTAACTGAGGGAAAAGGGTGGTTTGTCGGAATTGCTTTGTCAATCCTAAATGAGAATAAAAAAAACGTATGCGTAATATCATTTTTACCGGAAAGGGGGGCGTCGGCAAAACCTCTGTCGCTGCAGCCACGGCACTCAAAGCTGCGGACATGGGGTACAAAACCCTTATCATGTCTACCGATCCGGCTCACAGCCTGGGCGACTCGCTTGATGTTCAGTTAGGCCCGTCTCCTGTAAAGGTTGCCGAAAATCTCTGGGCGCAGGAAGTCAGCGTTTTCGGCGATCTCAATCTGAACTGGGACGTCGTCAGGGAGCATTTTGCCCATCTGATGGCATCGCGCGGTATTGAAGGCGTCTACGCCGAAGAGATGGGTGTGCTTCCCGGTATGGAAGAGCTTTTCTCGCTCTCCTACATCAAGCGTTACAACGAGGAACAGAAAGACTACGATCTGCTCGTTGTCGACTGTGCTCCTACCGGCGAAACCCTTCGCCTGCTTTCGCTGCCTGAAACATTCGGATGGTTCATCAAGTTCATCCGCAATGTCGAGAAATATATGGTCAAGCCGGTTATCAGACCGCTTTCGAAAAAGATCAGGAAAATCGACGACTTTGTGGCTCCTGAGGAGGT
>JAAXXP010000038.1 GCA_013334435.1 Chlorobiaceae bacterium
GCCTGTATCCGCAAAGGAGCCTGCCAGGAACAGCCTCCCGATACCGGAAGATTATAATATTCAGTCCCGATGGTGTTTTTCTGAAACACGGGAATGAAGAGATTGTTATATTACAACAAAATTTAACCATACAATCCTTTAAACTCGTGACGAAATATGGCAGCTGAAGAACTGAACAAACCGGCAGCGGTAAAACCCGCTCCGAAGGAAAGCCCGGCAAGCAACGCCGGCAATGGCGACATGGCAAGTCTGATCGGAAACATGGGCGTCCTGATCGACTCGACCATCGAATCGGTACAGGGTATGATCAGTTCGGTGAGCTCGGCTACCGGACAGATAATCGATGGCGTTACCTCGACCATCAACTCCGAACCGGTCAAGGAGATCATCAACAACGTAAACTCGGTTTCCGGACAGCTTATCGAAGGTGTAACGGCAACCCTGAAGTCCGAACAGGTACAGTCTTCGGTGCAGGAGATCGGAAAACTCTGGAAGAACCTGCTGGAGAACCTCAATGCGACCGTGAGCAACCTTAACGCGACGGTCAGCTCGGGCCAGGTGCAGAACCTGTTCGACAATGTAAGCTCGGGCCTCGGTCAGCTTGTCAACACGGTTTTCTCTCCGGGTATGTACGCCGCCGCATCGGATGAGAGGCACAAGAAGGAGATCAAGCAGATTCCCTTCTCCCAGAAACCGGCAACTCCTGCCGAAGCAGCTCCTGCGCCCGCAAAGGAAACGCAGGCACAGGCAAAGGAAGCGCCGAAAGCCTGAGTTGCGGCTGGTATTCGAACCATTTGGAATCCCTGGTTGTTGTAAACTGATCAGGGATTTCTCTGTCAGGAAATCGTTAACTCCCCACCCCATAAGAATTAAAAAGGATTTTTTGTGCAGACCGCAGAGAAAAGCAGCCGATACCCCGGCATAAAAGCGACCGGGACAAAAAAGTACCATGTACTTATTGCCGATGACGACGAAACGTCGCGAAGGGTAATCAGCCATTTTGTCAGCAAAATGGGCTATACGCCCCATCTTGCTTCGGACGGTGAAGAGTGTATCAAAAAAGCGGAAGAAGAGGAAATGCATGTTCTCCTGCTTGATATCTCCATGCCGAAAAAAGACGGCTTCGATGTCATGAACCACCTGAAGGAAAACAATATCACCCTTCCGGTTATCATGGTAACCGCCTCGCACGAAATCCCTCTTGCCGTCAAATGCATCAAGATGGGTGCATTCGAATACCTCACCAAACCGGTCAGCATAGAACGTCTTGAAATTGTTCTGAGAAACGCCCTCTCAGGCTCCCAGCTGCAGCATCAGGTGATCAAGCTGCAGAAGGAGCTGAAAAGCAAGGAGGTGTTCCACCATATCATCGGAAAAAGCCCTGCTATCCGCGATACCATGGAGCAGGCCATGCAGGTCATGGAAACCGACCTCAACGTGCTGATTCTCGGCGAAAGCGGAACGGGAAAGGAGCTCTTCGCCCAGGCGCTCCACAACGGAAGCAAGAGAAAAAACGGCCCGTTCATATCGGTCAACTGCGCGGCGATATCCAATGATCTTGCCGACAGTCTGCTCTTCGGCCATGTGAAGGGTTCGTTCACCGGAGCCAATAACGATCATACGGGATTTTTCGAACAGGCAGACAGGGGAACCATTTTTCTCGACGAAATCGGCGACATGAATTCCGATATCCAGGCCAAGGTGCTCCGCGCCCTGCAGGAGCATAAAATCCGGAAGGTCGGCGAAAAAGCGGAAAAAACGGTGGATTTCCGGGTCATATCGGCAACAAACCGTGACTTTTCGGAAGCGATCATGAATAACCAGTTCCGCGAAGATCTCTATTTCCGTCTCGAAGAGTTCCCGCTCTTCATCCCCCCGCTCCGCGACAGGGATGAGGATATCAAGCAGCTGGCGAAACATTTTCTCGACGAATTCGCAAGCGCCAACAACCTCGAGCCACTGCAGTTCAGCGAAGAAGCCATGGCGAGCCTTATGGAATACGGCTGGCCCGGGAATATCCGTGAACTGAAAAACGCCGTTCAGCGAGCTGCGGTAACAAGAAAAAGCAACGTTATCGAGTTGCTCCATACACCCCGCATTCACGGCAAATCCCCTTCCCAGCAGCCTGTACTGCAGAAAAAGGCGGAAGAGTGCCCGCCTGCGGTTCAATCATCGCCGCTGCTCTCTCTTGAAGATCATGAACGCGAAGCCATTCTGAAAGCATGCGATGCCTCGAAGGGCAATCTTACGAGAACCGCAAAGATGCTCGGCATAGGAAGGGCGACGCTGTACAGAAAGCTCGACAAGTTCCAGCTGCAGCACCTGAAAAACGGATAGAGCCGCTATACGGCCGAAATACCGGTATGGCCGAAACCTCCCTCGCCCCGATCCGAAAATGAGAGCGAGTGCACTTCATCGAAGTCCACTCTTTCAACCCGCGCAACAACCATCTGGGCAATGCGGTCACCATGGGATACACTGAACGGCTCCTTGCCGTAATTGACGAGAATCACCTTTACCTCACCCCGATAATCGGCATCTATGGTCGCCGGACTGTTCGGAAGCGATATAAGATGCTTCAGGGCCAGCCCGCTTCTCGGCCTGAGCTGGGCTTCGTACCCTTCAGGCAGCTCGATGGACAGTCCTGTGGGGACAAGCGCCGTCGTGAACGGGTCGATAGAGATCGGTTCGTCCAGACATGCTGAAATATCCATTCCCGCAGCGTGCCGGGTGGCATAAACCGGCAGCACCGCGTTTTTGTTTACCCTTACAACTTTTACTTTTATCATCGATACGGATTATTTTTATTGCTACAGGTAACAGCTCCTCTTGAGCCTGAATATAACATCCTAAAGGAAGGAGTTTTGGAACAATCATCTGAAAAAGTCTATGCTTTGGCATTCGGCGCCCATCCTGACGATGTCGAACTCTCCTGCGGCGCCATCCTGCTGAAAATCATGAACGAGGGCCGGCGTGTTGCGGTCTGCGATCTCACGAAAGGTGAGCTAAGCACGCTGGGCAGCGTGAAAACCCGTAAAGCCGAAGCGGAAAAGGCACGGCTGCTCATGGGGTACGCCGACCGCGCAGGTCTCGATCTGGGTGACGGAAAACTGTTCTACAACGAGGAGAATCTCCATGCCGTCATCAGGGTCATCCGCCGCTTCAGACCCGAGGTGGTTTTCGCCAATCCCCCCGACGAGCGCCACCCCGACCATATGAAAGCCTCGAAGCTGGTTGCCGATGCCGTCTACTACGCCGGCCTCAGGCAGCTCGTCACGGAACACGACGGCAGAAAACAGGAGGCTCACCGCCCTCCCCACCTTTTCCACTATCTGCAGTTCAGGCATGTGAACCCCGATATCATCGTCGATGTCAGCGAAACCTTCGCTCCGTCGAGAGCCGGAGTGCTTGCGTTCGGCTCCCAGTTCCACCGGGAGGGAACCGAACCGGAAACCCTTATCAACCGGAAGGAGTTTCTCTCCGGACTTGAAGCGCGGGCGCGATACTTCGGGGAGCAGATCGGCGCTCTGTACGGCGAGGGCCTGCTGACCACGAAAGTGCCTCGAGTGGGAAACTTCAGTGCGCTGTTCCCCTAGCCCCCTGTAAGACCCGGCCTAATGGTAATCGGCCCTGTGGATCGTGGTTCCGCGAAGGTACTTGCCTGCGTAAAGGGCTGCCTGGCAACCTTCGCCGGCCACGATGACCGCCTGCTTGATCTCCTTGCAGAGCATATCGCCCGCGGCGAAAACACCGGGGGAGGATGTCATGAACTCCCGGTCGACCTTCAGGCATCCGCACGATGAGATTTCAAGACGACCGCCGATAAAATCGAGCACCGGTGCGGAGCCGCTCAGATAGATGAAAAAACCCTCGACCGCAAGAGGGTCAACCGCACCTTCCAGGCTGAGCGACTCGACCCCCATCTCTCCGTTGACGGAAAGTACCCTGCTGTGGTAGCGTATCTCAACGTTTTCGGCCCTGTGCAGCAGTTCAGCCTCCTCCTCCGGCACGGCAAGCTTCCCTCCCGGACAGAGCAGCATGACTGTCGATGCGAAACGGCTGAGAACGAGAGCCTCTTCGACGGCCTCCCTGTTTTTGCCGTATACGGCAACAGCCCTGCCCCTGTAGAAGGCTGCGTCACAGGTCGCACAGTAACTTACCCCCTTACCCACAAGTTTCTTTTCGCCGGGAATCTCGCTGCTTTTGCCCATGGCCCCTGTCGCCAGAATCAGGGTTTTCGCCCGGAAAGCGTTTCCCGAAACGGTAAAAACCGTTTTTTCAGGCCCGTCGGGGTCGATGGCGGTAACCTTGTCGTTCCGGTAGATGGCTCCGAACGAAACCGCCTGACGCTTCATCAGTCCCAGAAGCTCCATTCCCGTCAGGGCGTCGGGAACCCCGGGATAGTTGGCGATGGAGTGAGCCATACCGAGCGCTCCGGCATGCGGGTCCTTGTCGATAACCAGCGTTTTCTGCGCAGCCCTTGACGTATAGAGCGCAGCCGAAGAGCCGGCCGGTCCCCCGCCGACGATGATCACATCGAAGAGTTCGGTTTGCATGAGGCTTTTGTTTTTCAATGAAGGATAGTTTCTCTACATTTATTTTTCTGTTGAGAATGCCCATGGAGCCAACTTTTTCCCGGTATGACAATCATGCGTAAAATACTTTTTTCAGCGCTTTTCCTGCTGCTGATCATCACTGGAATGTCCGGATGCCGGCAGGAGAGCAAAAATCTCCGCAGCGACCATATCGTTACGGGTATCTCCGCCGATTTCGATTACCTCAACCCCCTGCTCATCCAGCTTTCGCTCTCAAGGGAGGTCTGCACCCTTATCTATCCGTCGCTGGTCAAACCGGAATACAATGAAGAAAAAGGTGCGATAGCATACAAGCCCTGGGCGGCAAAAAGCTGGGAGTTCTCCCCTGACGGAAAACGCGCGGTCTTTCACCTGCGTTCCGATGCGCTGTGGGAGGACGGAAAAAAAGTGACCTCCGGCGATTTCAAGTTCTCCTACGGGCTCTATAAAAACCCGAAAATCGCCAGTTCCCGTCAGCATTATCTCAATGACCTGCTGCTGCTCCCCGACGGCACCGCCGACATCGAACGCGCCGTGGAAACTCCCGACGATTCGACCCTTGTGCTGCACTTCAACCAGCCGCTGTCGAAAGATATCGTGCTCGACCATTTCAATGACCTCATGCCGGTGGCCCGCCATATCTTCTCTGCAATCCCTCCGGACGAAATCCGGAGCCGGGCGTCCGAGCTTCCTATAGTCGGCGCCGGTCCGTTCAGGGTCAGGGAGTGGCGCCGTCAGGAAAAGCTGGTGCTTGTGGCAAACCCGTCGTCGGTACTGCCCCGCCCGGCCGCAACGGGAACCATGACCTTTCTTGTCGTTCCCGAATACACTACGCGACTTGCCATGCTCAAATCGGGACAGATCGACGCCCTGATATCGGCTGGCGGCATTACCCCAAAGGACGCGGAGGAGCTGAAAACAACCAACCCGGATATCTCCATCAAGCCGGTCCACAACCGTTATTTCGACAGCATAGTCTGGCTGAACATCGACGGCGAACGCTACCGGAACTCCCGGGTTGTAGCCCCGAACCGGTTTTTCGGCGACCGGATGGTGCGCCGCGCCATGACCTATGCCATCGACCGCCAGTCCATCATTGACGGGTTCATGGGACCCGACCATGCCGTTATCGTCAACACGTCGCTCTCTCCCGCCTACAGGGCCATCGCAAACACGACAATGGAACCCTACGATTTCAACCCCGGAAAAGCACGTGAACTGCTCAGAGCCGCAGGCTGGACTCCGGGAGCGGACGGCATCCTGCAGAAAAACGGCCTGCGCTTCTCCTTCGAGCTTGCGGCTCCCGTCGGAAACCCCCGTCGCAACTATGCGGCTACCATCGTGCAGCAGAACCTGCGGGATATCGGCATCGACTGCCGGCTGCGGTTCGACGAAAGCCTGATTTTCCTGAAAAACCAGAACGAGTTCCGCTACGAGGCCGCGCTCTCGGGCCTGGCCGCCGAAACCCTCCCGTTCCAGCTTATCATCTGGGGCAGCGACTTCGTCAACCGACCCTTCAACTCCTCGGCCTTCAGGAATCCCGAACTCGACCGGGTTATCGGCGAACTCAGCCGCCCGCTGGAAAGCGGCAGACAGGCGGCTCTCTGGAAAAACTATCAGCAGATACTCAACGACGAACAGCCGAGAACCTTCCTGTACTATTACGACGAACTCGAAGGATTCGGCAAACGGCTCGACAGGGTGGAGGTCAACCTGCTCTCGACCCTCTACAATGCCTATGACTGGAAACTGAAGAACTAGCCGTTCTTCCGGCGTGGGGCGGAGGTTTGCCGCACCACTCTATTTTGCTATATTCAACTACTTTTTTGCAAAGCACTTAGAACGCACCAGACCAGCAAAAGCTAAATTACTGTTTTATGCCCCGTTATACTCCGGAACAGCTTGCCAGAAGAAACGCTTCCCCCTGGACGAAATCTCAGGCAATTCTCGCCCCGATACAGTTTCTCATTTTTCTTGCCGGCCTGACGGTAACGTACCTCTACTCCCAGGGGGTCTGGATCACCGACTTCTGGTGGGTGACCTTCTTCGTGGCGCTCAAGACCTTCATGCTTGTCCTGATCTTTGTGACCGGCGGTTTTTTCGAGCTGGAGGTGTTTGGTCACTTCGCCTTCGCCCCGGAGTTTTATTGGGAGGATTTCGGCAGCGCCATCGCGATGATCGTGCACGTCTCCTACTTTATCCTGTTCTTCTGGGTCAAACCGGCTGAACATATTCTCATTCTGACAGCGTATCTGGCCTATCTCAGCTATCTTATCAATGCCGCACAGTTCGTGATCCGCCTGCTGCTCGAAAAGCATAACGAGAAAAAACTCAAACAGCAGAAGCTCGCCTGAAGCGGCGGCAACAGCAGAAAAACACTATGAAATCAAAAGCCATTGTTTTCGGCGGCGTACGGCAGGTCTCCCTTTCGGAGGTCACCCTGAAACCGCTCTCCTCGACCGATGTGCTTGTTGAAACCTATTGGTCGTCGATCAGTACCGGTACCGAAAAAATGGCCTACAACGGCCTCATTCCATCGCCTCCGTTCATCTATCCCTTCATTCCCGGTTACGAAACCGTCGGAAGGATCATCGAGGCAGGAGAGCACGTCAACCAGAGCCTGATCGGCAAGTTCGCCTATGTAGCCGGATCGTTCGGGTACACCGACGTCAACGCAGCGTTCGGCGGAGCTTCGCAGTACATCGTCTGCCCGGTAGACAGCATCACCGTTCTCGATGCAATC
Organism: Chlorobiaceae bacterium; assembly: GCA_013334435.1. Lineage (GTDB taxonomy): Bacteria > Bacteroidota > Chlorobiia > Chlorobiales > Chlorobiaceae > Chlorobium. The sequence goes on from JAAXXP010000038.1 coordinate 7,318, forward strand.
GCAAATCCCCAGTGCGGCATTGCGCTGCCACTCGGGGCAACCGCGCTGCACATCGTCGATCTGGCGCAGGTTAAAGGCAGCAAGGTGCTCGTGCTCGGCCAGGGCGCAGTGGGCATCCTTGCCACGGAACTGGCCCACCATATGGGAGCCAAACTGGTTGCCGCCACCGAGCCTCACCAGAACCGTCTCCAGCTCTCCTCCGCCGACCTTAAGGTCAATCCCGACACCGAGGATGTTTCGGCTGCGCTGGCCGGTCACGAATTCGACGTCCTGATCGACAGCACCGGCATCATGAGCGCCATAGACACGGGACTTCGGTTTCTGAAATTCCACGGCGTGGTGATTTTCGGAGGTTACTACCAGCGGATGAACATCGACTACTCCCAGGCGTTCCAGAAGGAGCTCTCCTTCATTGCCGCCCGCCAGTGGGCGCACGGGGACCTGGAAAGGGTTCGCGATCTCATTGCCGTAAAAAAGCTCAACGCCGAAAAAATATTTACCCACCAGTGCCAGGTCGATGAAAACATCACCTCTATTTACCAGCAGGCGTTCAGCGATCCCGACTGCCTTAAAATGATTCTGCACTGGAAACCGGAGGCCGCGGAACAGGAGAGCGCCTGTTACCTGGCCGGCAACACCTGAGGAAGGACCATCATGGCTGCAAGAACCATTGCGATCTACGGCAAGGGAGGGATCGGCAAGAGCTTTACCACCACCAACCTGAGCGCGACTTTCGCGCTGATGAACAGGAAAGTCCTTCAACTCGGCTGCGACCCCAAGCATGATTCGACAACCTCGCTTTTCGGAGGCATTTCACTGCCTACCGTTACCGATGTGTTTGCCGAAAAAAATGCCCTGAACCAGCCCGTTGCCATCAGCGATATCGTATTCAGACGCAATATTCCGGGATTCGGCCAACCCATCTACGGCATCGAACTCGGCGGCCCCCAGGTCGGACGCGGCTGCGGAGGCAGAGGGATCATTTCGGGATTCGACGTGCTTGAAAAGCTCGGCATCTTCAGATGGGATATCGATATCATTCTCATGGACTTTCTCGGCGACGTGGTCTGCGGCGGATTTGCCACGCCGCTTGCCCGGTCGCTCAGCGAGGAGGTCATTCTGGTAACCAGCAACGACCGGCAGTCGATCTTCACGGCCAACAACATCTGCCAGGCCAACAACTACTTTAAAACCGTTGGCGGCCAGTCGCGCCTGCTCGGCCTGATCGTCAATCGTGACGACGGCAGCGGCATGGCGGAAAAATACGCCGAGGCGGCAGGCATTACCGTGCTGATGAAAATTCCCTACAACAGTGCGGCGCGAGACCGGGACGACAGCTTCAATTTTGCCGTGGAACTGCCTGAAATCCGCGAAAAATTCGACCGGCTGGCCAGCCAGATTCTTGAAAACAGCATCACGCCATGCGAAGCCGCCGGGCTCGACTTCGAACAGTTCATCCGGCTTTTCGGCGATGTAAGCGAGGATGACCCGCTGCCGGCCACAGAGGACGAACTGTTCGGCCGGAATGCTGACGGGGCCGCTGAAGCACGGACGGCAGAGGAAACTCCGAGCGGTGAAGACCTCAGGATGATGGCCTGCGTCGAAAGGCTTCCTGAAGCCGAACGGCAGGTCTACCGGATGACGGAGATCGAAAAGCGGAGTGTCGGGGAGGTAGCGTCCATGACGGAGATCGATGAAAACGAGGTACTCAGACTGCTTGCACGCGCCAGGACACAGCTGAAAAAACTCTTCTTCGAGCATTAACAAACCATCGGAAAACTTTCTTTACAAGCAGAAGGGCTGCCTTTTCGGGGCAGCCCTTCTGCTTGTTCTCCTCTTTCAGGGGGGGCGACATACTCACGCCACCCCTAACAGTCAATCAAAAGACCCGGCCGTTCAGGCATTTGCCTTTTTGGTCGCCTTCGCCCTCAGGTTGGAATCGAGAATTTTCTTTCTGAGCCTGATGCTCTGCGGCGTCACTTCGAGCAGTTCGTCATCGTTGATAAACTCGAGCGCCTGTTCCAGCGAGAGAATTTTCGGCGGAGTGAGACGAAGCGATTCATCCGTTCCGGAAGAGCGCATATTGGAGAGCTTTTTCGTCTTGCAGACATTGAGCGTGATGTCAAGACCCCTTGTGGACTCGCCGACAACCATGCCCTCGTAGACCCTGGTGTTGGGCGAAATGAAAAAGGTGCCGCGATCCTCGAGATTGCTGAGCGCATAGGCAACGCAGGTGCCGGCTTCGGAGACCACCAGCGCACCCGTCTCGCGTGAAGGGAGCTTGCCCTTGAAGGGCTGGTAGTTGTAGAATACGTGGGAAAGAATGCCCTCGCCTTTGGTATCGGTGGTAAACTCGAGGTTATAGCCGATGAGGCCTCTGGTGGGAATTTCAAATTCAAGGCGAACCATACCGCCGCGCAGGGTGCCCATGTGCGTCATCTCGGCCTTTCTGCGTCCCATCTTTTCGATGATCACGCCGGTATACTCATCGGGAATATCGATGGTGACATGCTCGATCGGCTCGAGCAGCGTGCCGTCCTCGTCATGGTGCATGATCACCTCAGGCCTTGCGATGGCAAGTTCATACCCTTCGCGCCTCATGGTTTCGATCAGTACCGAAAGATGGAGTTCTCCCCTTCCCGAAACACGGAAGGTATCGGCGCTGTCCGTCTCCTCGACGTCGAGGGCCACATTGGTCATCACCTCTTTCATCAGGCGCTCGCGAATCTTGCGGCTCGTAACCTCCTTGCCCTCCTGACCGGCAAAGGGAGAGTCGTTCACCGAAAAGAGCATGGAGAGCGTCGGTTTGCTGATTTCAAACGACTCGAGCAGTTCCGGAGCCTCAACGGCGGCAAGCGTCATGCCGACCGTGGCGTCGGCTATGCCTGCAAGGGCGACAATGTCACCCGAAGCGGCTTCCTTGACCTCGAATTTCTGCAGCTTGTCGAACAGGAACACCTTGGTCACCGATCCCTTGCCGACCACCCCTTCGGGGCTGACGACGGCAAGCTGGTTGCCGGGACTGACCTTGCCCCTGCGAATGCGGCCAATGGCGATCTTGCCGATGTACTCGCTGTAGTCGAGACTGGTCACCAGCATCTGGAACGGACCATCGTCGTCGGCCAGCGGCGGAGGAATCTCCCTGATAATGGTATCGAGCAGAAGGCTCATATCGTGGTCCTCGTCATCCATGCTGTATTTGGCCACGCCGTTTTTTGCAGAGGTGTAGAGATAGGCAAAATCAAGCTGATCCTCCTCGGCGCCCAGGGCTATAAACAGATCGAGCACCTGATCGTGCACCTTCACGGGATCCGACTGCGGGCGGTCTATCTTGTTGATCACCACGATCGGCTTCAGGTGCAGCTCGAGCGCCTTGCGCAACACGAACTTGGTCTGCGGCATCGGGCCTTCAAAAGCATCGACAAGAAGAAGAACGCCGTCCACCATCTTGAGAATGCGCTCAACCTCGCCTCCGAAATCGGCATGACCTGGAGTATCGACGATATTGATCTTGTGGTCTTTATAAATTGCAGCAGCGTTTTTCGAGAAAATGGTGATTCCCCTCTCCCGTTCCTGGGGGTTGGAGTCGAGCACCCGTACGTTTACCTGCTGGTTGTCCCTGAATGCTCCCGTATTCTGAAAAATCGCATCGACAAGCGTCGTTTTTCCATGGTCAACGTGAGCGATAATGGCTATATTCCTGATATTCTTTTTCCTGCTCATCTTTTTTCCTTGTAAATAAGTATATTTATCCCCCGAAGCGGCCCGAATATACAATTTTTTCTTTGTTTTGCGTCCATATTCTTCAGCCCCCGGCAGGCGCCGGTACGGGTTCCGTCAAAACAAAGTTATCAGGCATTTTAAACAGAACTAAATTCCGACCGCAATCCATACATGGACAGTATCGTTCTCAACAATATACCGCTGTTTATCCTCATACAGCTTGTATCCCTGCTCTATATCGTCACGACATTCCTGTATGGCGCACATTTTTTCAGGGACACCAAACTGGCCGCGCGCTTCAAGCAGCCCGCCCTTGCCCTGACCGTTCTGGCCCATGTCGTCTATCTCGGTCTTCTGACCTCGCTGGAAGGTTACAAGCTGAGCTATTCGACCTTCAACCTCATGAGCATGGTCGCCCTGACCCTTGCCATCACCTACATCTTTATCGAGTTCACCACCAAAAGCGATAAAACCGGTTTTTTCGTTCTTGCCTTTTCGGCCGGAGCCCAGCTCATCTCTTCGATCTTCACCGCGCAATCATCGGGAGAAGGACCGGCGTTCAGCGGCCTCGGCATCGGGGTACATCTCATAGCAGCCATCTTCGGCTTCAGCGCCATCGCCATCGCAGGTCTCTACAGCTTTCTCTATCTCCTGCTTTTCCGTCAGATTCAGAAAAACCGCTTCGAACTGCTTTTTCAGCGCCTTCCGAACCTCGAAGTGCTCGAACGCCTTACCATGCACGCCGTCGCTTTCGGGTTCATCTTTCTTTCGGTCACCCTGTTTGCCGGAATCCTGGAGCAGAAAGCCTCCGGGGAAGCCATCACCCTTTTCGAACCGCGCCTTTTCTCCCTGGTCATCATCTGGCTCATCTACGGCGCCAGCATCTTTGTTCGGCCTATTACCGGATGGGATCTCAAACATATGGCCTATCTCTTTATCGCGCTGTTCGTCTTCATTACCGCGCTTATTCTGCTGATGACCTTTTTTTCGCCGTCATTCCATGGACTGGCCCTGCAGAGGGAGCTGCATTCTCTGTTGCAGCCTCACGCAATTTGATAATTATCGACGTTTACGGTATATTAAAGTTTTTACAGGTTCTTTCTGCGACAGAGAATTTCTTGCTTTACCCATAATCTGCTCATTTAAAACAAGCCTGCTATGAACATCATTTCAGTCGGTGTCAACCACAAAACTGCACCCATTGAAATTCGCGAAAGAATTGCTCTTTCAGAGGTTCAGAACAAGGAGTTCATTACCGACCTCATTTCAAGCGGTCTTGCCCACGAAGCAATGGTGCTGTCCACCTGCAACCGCACCGAGGTCTATGTCGTTCCGGCAATGTCGGAAGTGACCGGAGAGTACCTCAAGGACTACCTGATCGCTTACAAGGACGCCCGCAAGGAGGTCCGTCCGGAACATTTCTTCAGCCGATTCTACTGCGGCACCGCACGCCATCTCTTCGAGGTTTCAAGCGCTATCGACTCCCTGGTTCTCGGTGAAGGCCAGATTCTCGGTCAGGTGAAGGACGCCTACCGGATCGCAGCAGAAGTACAGGCTGCAGGCATTCTCATCACCCGCCTCTGCCATACGGCGTTCAGCGTTGCCAAGAAGGTGAAAACCAAGACCAAGATCATGGAAGGCGCAGTCTCGGTCAGCTACGCAGCCGTTGAACTTGCCCAGAAGATCTTCTCGAACCTGTCGATGAAGAAAATCCTCCTGATCGGCGCAGGTGAAACCGGAGAGCTTGCCGCCAAGCACATGTGCCAGAAGAACGCACGCAACATCGTCATCACCAACCGGACGCTCTCCAAGGCCGAAGCGCTTGCCGAAGAGCTCGGAACCGGAAAGGTGCTCCCTTTCGAAAGCTACAAGGAGCACCTGCATGAGTTCGACATCATCATAACCGCAGTCAGCACCAAGGAGTATGTTCTCAGGGAAGCGGAAATGCATCAGAGCATGCAGAAACGCCGCCTCAAGCCGGTCATCATCCTGGACCTCGGACTGCCCCGCAACGTCGATCCCGATATTTCCAGGCTGCAGAACATGTTCCTCAAGGATATCGACGCACTCAAGCACATCATCGACAAGAATCTCGAGAGGCGTCGGGCCGAACTGCCGAAAGTACACAGCATCATCGAGGAGGAGCTGGTTTCGTTCGGACAGTGGATCAATACCCTGAAAGTCCGTCCAACCATTGTGGACCTGCAGTCGAAATTCATTGAAATCAAGGAAAAGGAGCTTGAGCGATATCGCTACAAGGTGAGTGAAGAGGAGCTGCGTCGCATGGAGCACCTCACCGACCGTATCCTGAAGAAAATCCTGCACCATCCCATCAAGATGCTCAAGGCCCCGATCGACACCTCCGATTCCATTCCGAGCAGGGTCAATCTTGTCCGCAATATTTTCGATCTCGAAGAACCAAATCAATAACTTTCAATACAAATCTGTAACTGCTTTGAAAAAACAGCTTATTATCGGTACCAGATCCAGCCCTCTTGCCCTGTGGCAGGCAGAATTCACCAAAGCCGAGCTTTCGAGGCATTTTCCGGAACTTGACATTACCCTGAAGCTGGTCAAGACCACCGGCGATGTACTCCTTGATTCACCGCTTTCCAAAATCGGTGATATGGGTCTGTTCACCAAGGACATTGAAAAGCATCTGATTGCCAAAGAGATCGATCTTGCCGTCCACAGCCTGAAAGATGTCCCTACCAGCACGCCCGAAGGGCTCATCATCACCTCGTTTACCGATCGTGAGGATACCAGGGATGTCATCATCTCCAAAAACGGAGTCAAGCTTCTCGATCTGCCGCAGCATGCCAAAGTGGCAACAAGCAGCCTCCGCCGTATGTCACAGCTGAAAAGCATGCGGCCCGATTTTGAAATCTGCGATATCCGCGGCAACCTCAACACAAGATTCAAGAAATTCGACGAAGGCGAATTCGATGCCATGATGCTTGCCTATGCGGGCGTCTTCCGTCTGAATTTCAGCGATCGCATTTCGGAAATCCTGCCGCACGAGATCATGCTTCCGGCTGTCGGTCAGGGCGCACTCGGCATCGAAACCCGTGTCGACGACGAACAGACAAGAGAGATCGTGCGGATTCTCAACCATTCTACCACGGAGTACTGCTGCAGGGCGGAACGCGCACTGCTTCGCCATCTGCAGGGCGGCTGCCAGATCCCCATCGGCGCTTATGCCTCGTTCAAGAACGGCACGCTGAAACTCCTTGCCTTTGTCGGCTCGGTAGACGGCACCATCGGCCTGCGCGACGAAATCACACGAACCGGCCTTACAGCTCCCGAACAGGCGGAAGAAGCCGGTATTGCGCTTGCCGAAGAGCTGCTCAAACAGGGTGCGGACAAAATCCTCTCGGAAATCCGTAAAACCTGCTGATGAAGAGCGTTCTCGTAACCAGGCCCAAACATCAGGCGGAGTCGTTTGTCAAAGAACTGGAACAGTATGGCCTGATCTCGTTTGTCTTTCCGGCAATCGAGATCAGGCCGGTTCCCGGCTGGCAGCTGCCTGATCTGGCGTCTTTCAGCGGAGCCTTTTTCACCAGCCCCAACAGCGTTCAGTTTTTCATGGAACGCCTGCTTGCCGAGGCACCGGAAGAGCTGGAAAAGCTGCGGCATATACGGGTTTGGGCCGTAGGCAAAACCACTGCAAGGGATCTTGCCGTTCACGGGGTCGAAACGGAACCGGTTCCGAAAATAGCCGATGCCGTCACCATGATGGCAGAAATCGACGGCGATGTCATCAACAGCCACTCGTTTCTTTTTCTCAGAGGCAACCTCTCGCTTGGAACGATCCCTGCAGTTATCGGAGAGCGGGGTGGCGAGTGTACGGAAATCACGGTTTACGAAAACATCAAGCCGTCCCCTGAAGATACCGAAACCGTAAAACAGCTGCTTGAAGAGGGAAAGCTGGATTGTCTGTCGTTTACCAGCCCCTCGACCGCCATAAACTTCTTCGAGGCAGTCGGCTCCACTGAACTTCCCCCGCATGTGCTTGTTGCGGCAATTGGAACCACGACCGCTGCGGCACTGAAAAAAATCGGTGTCAGGGTAGATGTCATCCCTCCGTATTTCGACGGACCGAGTTTTGCGAAAGCCATTGCAGAAGCGCTAAATGCCCCCGCTGAACCATCCTGACCGGCGTAAAGCCTCGCCCTCTTTCAGCAAACAGTTTCCCGCCCATTCACCATCCCGGACCTTCACCCCTTCAGAAGAACTGGGGCCATGCAAGCGTGCTCAAAGACGCCTTGGCTCGCCGCTTCCGGCCTGCGCATCCGGATCGTAGGGAGGATCGAGGTCAGGATCGAAGTCGGCAGCGGGAACGGAAAGGTATTCCTCTGTTTCAGAAGCATCGACGGATACTGCGGCCCCTTCGGGTGCATCAAAAGGAAACAGTGCATACTGCCGCTGGAAAAGCAGCGGATTTTTAACCCCCGACAGCCGTTCCCCTTCCTCCCCCTCTTCAGGACAGGGAATCTCGAACCGGTATTCGTCAGTGCTTTTTTTCGGGTTTTTTTTGCGGGTCCCGGCAGCAGTAGCCTGAAGTTGCATGATTGCCTGCTCAATACGATTGAGAAGCAAAGCGCTTTTCTCATCATCAGCGCCTTCACGAAACAGCGATTCGAGTTCGACTTTGACTTCGTGCAGGTTCCGGGCCGACTCTGCGCGCTGCCCGGCAAGTTCGCGCAAAAGCTCACGCCTGAGCTGTTCGCTGTCGTTCCGGCGGCCGGAAGGCCATCCGGTCGCCTGCATAAGGATCAGCAGAAGAAGCAGAAGTACTATGAGAAGAAGCAGAAGCATGTTCAGCATGGATCGGCTCCCCTCCCCCTGAGGGCATCCAGCAAAACGCTGCCGAGCTCGCCATTGCTGCTTACAAGTCCCTGACCGTCGATAACGGTATCGCCCCGGTAATCGAAACATCTGCCACCCGCTTCGGTAACGACAGGAATCACCGCAGCGCAGTCCCAGGGACTCATGATTTTATCGACAGCGACTTCCGCTCTTCCGGAAGCGACAAGCATGTGTCCGTAACAGTCCCCCCAGCCGCGGACAAGCCCTGCCTGCAGGCGAAGCTGATCGACCGGATGGTCTCCGGGAGGGTCGAGAAGGTACTCTTTTTCCGTAAAGACAACCGTAGCTTCACCGATCGATGAGATTGACGATACCGACACTGCTGAACCGTTCATTAATGCGCCGCACCCCTTTTCGGCATAATAAAGTTGACCAAGAGCCGGAAAATTGATCACCCCGATTCTCATCGAGCCCTCTTCTTCAAGAGCGATCATGACCCCGTAAAGCGGAACGCCATGAATGAACGGGCGTGTGCCGTCGATAGGATCGATAATCCAGCGACGGCGGTTTGCCGAGGGTTTTTCTTCAAACTCCTCGCCAAGCAGGCCGTCCAGGGGAAAACGGGATGCAATAGCTGAACGGATGAGCTCTTCGGCGGAGCGGTCTGCCTCCGTAACCGGTGTTGCATCTCTCTTTGAAAACACTTTGAGCGATTTCCGATTGAAAAAGCCGAGGGTTAAGGTCCCGGCGCGTTCGGCGGTCTCGATCGCAAGCTGAAGCTCTGGGGTCATCGTTGAGGGTTCCTGTGGGGTAACATGTTGCAAAAAATAAAAATACATTCCTTGCCGGAGGAGTGCAAAACTATCACAACTTATTTTCTGTCGGACACCTTACCGCGGTTGGGCGGCCGAAAACGAAGCGGCTCCGAAAGTATCCCGCGCTGCTCGCTATCCCGTTTCAGGCGTTCCATGAAACAATCACTTGCCGGTGTGCGCCGGGCGATCCGTCCAGCCGCCCCCCGCATGCCATGGCGCCCAACGTTGCCGGAGTTATCGGCTCGGCGGTGGCTGCCGGCATCATGATGAGTTTTCTGATGTAACCGCGCAGGGCTGGCGGGAAACGCAGAGGATGCGCTCAGACGACCTGCAGGATTTTCTGCTGGATGAGCAGGCGGTCGACCGGCTTGACGAGATAGGCGTTCATGCCGCTCTGCATCGCTTCTTCGATAATGGCGCTGTCCGATTCACCGCTCATGGCTATAATCGGAACC
>JAAXXP010000039.1:0-7020 GCA_013334435.1 Chlorobiaceae bacterium
GAAGCCTTCTCCTCGTGATCATACTCTCGATCATGACGACAACCCAGGCAATTGCTGCAAGCACAAGCGGAACAACCAATGTAACGGTTACCGTACCCGAATTCATCATTCTCCACTACTACTCCTCCGTAACCCTGAACTTCGCGACACCTGATTCGGAAGCCCTGAATGAAGGATCGAACACCGTGGATGCATCCTTTGACGGCACGACCTCGGGAGGCGCCGATCTTGCCGAGGCGAACCTGATGAACGCAGCACTGGAACTCGACGGAAGCAAGACAACCGTAACGCTGTCGAACGTCTGGGCGGTAAGAGGATTTTCAACGAACGGTAACGCAAAAGTCGAGGTAAGCGTACCTGCCGGGAAGGAAACCATGAGCCTCAACGGTTCGGAAATCTCGATCTCTAACGTAAAGGTAAGCGACAACGTGACCTCGGGAAGCTCCATCACCACAAAGCTGAACGGCATCACCAAAAGCAACGCGACCTTCGGCAACATCGAAATGGACCTGGATTTCTCAAAGACCAGCCGCTCGGGCCTGCACACAGGCGGACAGTACACCATCACCGCAACCACCATCTGAGTCCCCGGTTCAGAATACCCGGTCGGACTGCGCCAGAAGCCGCTTTTTTCCCTGACAGGGAGAAGGCGGCTTTCCTGCATGAAAAGAAGCTCACCCTTTTCTTGTTACACATCTACTTATTATATTGCTGCTTATAAACCCCAAACCTTACCCCCCATGATCGACATGAAATACCTCAAGGCCGGCGTACTTGCCTCCGTGATCTCGTTAACAATGGCCGGCAATGCCGAATGCGCGGTCAGCAGCCGCGGAACCGCCGACATTTCCGCCAATGTCCCGGAGTTCATCATTCTGCACTACTACTCCTCGCTTTCGCTCAATTTCGCCACACCGGAATCCGAAGGACTCGATGAAGGCGCAAACACCCTCAATGTCTCCTGGAAAGGCGACGCCAGCGGAGGAGAGGAACTGGCTTCGTCGAACCTCCTGGGCGCCAAAATGGAACTCGACGGCACCACGACAACGGTCCGGATGCCCAATGTGTGGGCAGTCAGGGGCTTCTCGAAAAACGGAACCGCCAGTGTGACCGCAACGATACCTTCCGGCAAGGGTACGCTTTCGAACGGCGAATCACAGATCGGCATTTCAAATGTGCAGGTAAGCGACAACAGCAATACCGCAGCAACGATCACCACGCCCCTGAACGGCATTGCCAGAAGCAGGGCCACCATCGGCAGCATCCTCTTTGACCTCGACTTCTCCAAAACGAACCGCTCGGGCACGCATTCCGGCGGCCAGTACACCATTACCGCTTCAACCATGTAGCACCGCTTTCCGGGTCAGGAAGGAGTCGGCTCATGCGTCCTCCTGACCGGGAAGATAAACTGCAGCAATTGCCCGGTACACAGCAACAACCGTAATCCCAATTATTCCAGACCGATGAAAAACCCCCTCGTTCTCCTGCTGTCCCTGATCATGACACTATCGATCCCATCTCTTCTCCGGGCTGACGAACCGCCTCCCGGACAGATCGGCGTCGCACCCTCCATGTTCGAGATTGCAATCGGCCAGAACCCTGTCAATGAATCGGTGAGGATTTTCAACCTGAAAAAAACCCCTACCACCGTCAAGGTCGAGGTATACAACTGGACTCTCGATGAAAAAAACGAGGTAAAGCTTCTCCCCCCGGATAAACAGTCGCTCGAACGCTGGATGCTCATCAACCCGATCTCCTTCACCGTCGATCCGGGAAAAAGCCAGGTCGTGCGGTTCTCCATTCGCCCGACGGCAAAACCCGATCCCGGAGAACACAGGGCCATCATCTATTTTGTCGAACAACCGGCCACAGCAAATGCCGACAGCTCCAAGGCGCTCGAAATCCTCTTCAAGCTCGGCGTCGGGGTTTACGGATATGCCGATCCGGTAAAGCATTCAGGAGTGCTGAATGCGCTCTCGTTCGATAAAGCATCATCGTCGATCGTCGCCGATATCGCCAACAGCGGCAACGTCCATACCCGTCTTAAAGGCAATTATTCGATCTGGAAAAAAGATGCGTTTCCCGGCATAGGCGCCGCCGCCAAATTCGCCGATACCGATAAAAAGGAAAAACAGCCGGCAGGATTGATCATTTCAGGTCAGATAAACCAGACCCCTGTACTGCCGGGCAGCCGCCGGACACTCTCCACCCAGATTCCGCTGCCGAAAGCCCCCGGCAGTTACATTGTTGCCGTAAACGGAAGCATCGACGGGAAAACCGTTGAGAAAACCTTCATTATCGCCCGATAATCCCCCATTTTTCAGGGATGCGCGCCATTAAGGAGTGGGGAATCATGCTGACAGTCCTCGGCTGTCAGCATGCACTCCCCTTCACTGCTTTTGCGGCTGAGCCTCGTCCCGAAAGCGCGACGCAGGCCCCCGCATCGGAGGAAGCTGCTGCATCCGTGCAGCTGGAGCCGCTTCTGGTGGATGTTCTGTTCAACAGGCGCTCAACAGGCGCCCAGCTCTGCTACAGGCTTCAGGACGAATACTGGGTGCCCTTCGCCCTTTTTCTCGAGCAAAGCGGGCTGCAGGCACCTGAAATCGGCAAAGGCCGGATAAGCTTCGAAACAACTCTCGGCACCATTACCTTCGACTCCGGATCGGTAAAACTCATCGACAGGACACTCTGCATATCACTGAGCGAGCTGAAAAAGACCTTTCTTGTCGCAGGACGCTTCAACCAGTCTGCCTTTGCCATAGAACTCGATGTACCCTGGCGCCCCGGCCGCCCCGAATCGCACGTAAAAAAAACCGAACCGGTAATCCCCGACATCGAGGCTCCCAACAGCTCGCTCTCCTTTCTGCGCATCGAACCGGAAATCACCTGGGATTTCGATGCGACCCCCGAAAAAAACCTGTTTTTCGAAGCCGGAGGCCGGGTATTCGGAGGGGTATGGGACATCACGCTGGAAGGTGATCCGGAACAGTCCTTCATCCCGACCCGTTACCACTGGACTGCCTTCAGCAGAAACCTGGCCATCCGTCTCGGAACGGGCTCATCCGACATCTATCCGCTGATCGATGACGAAAGCTTCACCGGGCTCCAGTTCGGATGGAACAATCACAACATTCTCAATCAGCTCGATTTCGAACGATACAGTGATTCGGACGTCTTTCTCTCCCTGGACCGCACACAGCAGCGTTCGATTGAAGGAAGCGGTCCGCCGGCTGCGATTGCCGAACTGCGCCTTGACGGCGTTGTTGCCGCCCGGCAGCGGATAGGGCTCGACGGCCGCTTCAGGTTCAGCAACGTCAGGATGACCAGTGACCTGAGAAAAACCGAAGTCTGGCTGTTTGAGCGATCCCTGAGGGAAAAGCCTCTTGCAATACTCGACTACACCATATCGATCATGAACCGGAGCCTTCCGGCAGGAGAAATCCTGATCCGGGGAGGCGGGGGCGTAACAGGCAATCCTCTCGACCAGAGCGACGAACCCGGACGGCTGACAGGGTTCGGGCACATCATGTACGGTCTCGGTAACAGGATAACCCTTGAGGGGGGCGTGCAGCACAACCCCGACAACCGTTCCGCCGACCTCATGCTCGGCTCGGTTGTCTCGTTTGGCGGAAACTGGGCGGCCGCCCTCTACGGGGCGCGCTCGAACGGAAGATACGGAGCGGACGTCCGGCTTGAGGGACATGGAAAGCACTGGGACGTGTCGGCTCTTTCAAGCTGGCAGGAGAGCGGATTTTCCAGCGACGACACCGAGCGCACGCAGGATCACTCCCTGCGTTTTTCGGCAGGCATTCTTGAACCGTTCGATATGCTCCTCTACGGACGCTATTCCAGAACAGGCGACGGAGAGATCCGGAAGTTTCTCCTTCCCGGACTTTACTGGACGGTCGCGCCATGGCTGATGTTCTCCGCCCTTCCGGATGACGACGAGAAGTACCGTTATGAAACCACCCTGCGCCTCGGAAGCCGCAGCGACCTCTCCGTTGTCTATGAAAAGCAGACCGTTACCGGCGACTGGCGATTCGATTTCAGCCGTTCGCTCATCGGCCGGTTCATGCACTCCTATGCGACAAAGACCGGAGACCAGCTATCGAGTCTCTACCTCGACTGGTATCCCGGAGGATCGCGCTTCGACCTGATCCGCCTGGGGGCGTCCCGTTCCGGAAGCGAGATCGGCTACTCGGCGGCATGGAGCAAGTTCATCAACGCCGGTCTGCGCTTCAGTCTTCAGTACAGCTACAACATGAACAACGCCCATCAGCTTGACACGGAAGAAAACTTTATCGAGGATTTCGTCGAGACCGAGGCCCGCCATTTCGCCTCCTTTACCATGACCTGGGATATGGGTTTTTCGAAAAAAAGGGCATTTCCGGTCAACCGGTCGGCCATCAGCCACACCAGGGGCGGACTTGCCGGCTCCCTCGATATCATGAACGATACCCGGCTGGGCTCTTCAGACATCAACGACGTCGATATTCTCCTGAACGGAAGAAAACTCGGCCAGCGCCAGATAGACGGAACGTTCTTCGTGGGAAACCTCCGGCCTGGAGTCTACAGTGTCGATATCGACACCGAAAAACTGCCCCTCGAACTGAACGTCTCCCGCAACTCGGTTAAAGTCGAGGTCCGCAACGGCGCGGTCACCGAAGTCAATATTCCGGTTTATGCGGAGTTCGGGGTTGCCGGGTGTCTGAGCGACTCCCGGGGCAACGGCGTTGCCGGCGTACTGCTGGAAATTATCGACGCCTCGGGCGCTCCGGCGGGAAAGGCCATAACCGACCAGTTCGGATATTACCGGGTTGACAAACTTCGTTCGGGCACCTACACGCTTAAAACTCCCGGAGGGGAAAGCTCGCAGCAGAAAACCTTCACCATCGCCGGCGACTTCGTTTTCGACGTCAATCTCACGACTCCCTGACAGGAACCGTGCGTCCGGAAGCCGGCATCTATGGAACCCGGGACTCCATTATCCTCGACGAATCGGCGAAATCCTCTTCCGAAAAAATCTCGAGCGTAAACACCCTGTCGGTTCGGGGATCGTCCTGAAGAGCCTGCATAACCATATCGAGCACACGGGGATTCATGCCGGAGAGCGAATTATGGTCCTTTCCCTCCCTCGTACCGTGCATATGCAGCACTCCGGCACGGGAAAGGTAACGCTGGAGATAGGCCTCCGTCGGAAAGCCGTAATACTCGAGGTGACCGACATCGAGCGTCACCGAAAAACCGTACTCCTCCACCACCGGCATCACCAGCTCATAGGGATAGTTGAGGTTTTCAACACAGATCGATGACGGCTCGACAGGCATCCTGTCGAGCAGCATGGCGGACGAGTCATGCAGCGAATCGACAAACAGCCGCATTTCGGCCTCTGAAAAACCGTTGATATCGACACCGGGTCCCGCTTCGAAATGCAGCACGTACGCCGACTTCGGCAGAATTTCGGTCAATTCGGCGATTCTCCGGCACTTGCCCACCGAGCGCTTGCGCTCGCCTCTGTCGGGGTGACCGAGATAGACGTCGAGCGGCAGGTGCACCGAATAGGTAAGATCATGCTCTCCGGCAAGTGATGCAAGGCGCTGCATATCCGCCGCTGAGGGAAGGTTGCTGAACTCGTCGGACTCGAACAGCACCAGTTCGATGTCGTCTACCTTGTCCTTCAGATACTCGACATTGGGAATGATGTCGGCGGGAATAATATAGGATGTCGTACCGAACCGGAAAGGAAAGCGGTTTTTCATTGCGGAGCATTCAGGATTGAAAAGATTTCTGGAGATGGATGAGCAGCTCATGCATGGAACTCCAGGTTTGCGCCCCTTTTGCAAGCAGTTCGGCGGCTTTCCGTCCGGCCGCCTTTCCTTCGGTGTAATCGCGGGCTCCGATACCGTCGGCAAGAAAAACCGGTTTTCCCGCTGCAAGCGCTTCGTCGGCAAGAGAGAGATTGACCAGATTGCCCGAACCGAACGGCACACCGGTAACCACAACCATATCGGCAGAGGCCGCCATAACCGAGGCCTCCCGGTAACAGGCGCTCCCTACGGCTGAAAACGGCTGTTCGAGCACGGCATCGAGATGGAGCGCTCTTGCCGCTTCCGCATCGGAATCGAGCCTGTTGAGCACGCCGGTACTCACGTCATACCCCTCGATCAGCAATCGCCGGTAAAGTTCTATACCGCTTCCGCCGCCCGCTATGACATGAACGCGCCGGTTGAGCGACTTCCTGCTGCGGCCTGCACGGAGATCGCCGCTCACCTGCAGTTCCCCGCTCCAGGGGTCTTTGCGTACCTGCAGCTCGCAATTGTAGATCCGGCTGAGCAGTTCTGCACGCAGCACCTCCTGCGGCGTTCCGGCTGCGGCAAGCGTTCCGCCGTCGAGAAGCAGAAGGCGGTCGGAGAGCTGTGCGGCAAGCGTAAGGTCGTGGCTGACCAGGATCACGGTGATGCGCTGCTCCCGGTTGATGTTCAAGAGAATCTGCAGCACCTCCTGCCGGTGGTTGATATCGAGATGGGCTATCGACTCGTCAAGCATGATGATGCGCGGCTCCTGCGCAAGCACCATGGCGAGGGTTACGCGCTGCTGTTCTCCGCCGCTCAGCTCCATGAAGTACCGGTCGCGGAGAGAGAACACATCGGTATAGATCATCGCCCGCTCGACGATATCGTCGTCGAGCGGGCCGGGTCTGCCGAAAAGCCCCATGGAGCTGATTCTGCCGTTCATGACCAGTTCACCGACACGGAAAGCCATGGGAGACTCGATCTTCTGGGGCACCACCCCTACGAGCGCTGCCCGCTCTGCGGCCTTGAGGCGCTCTGCCGGCTGGCCGAAAAGCGAAACGGAACCGGAAACCGGCCTGATGAGCGCCGCTGCGGTTTTCAGCAGCGTGCTCTTGCCGCATCCGTTAGGACCGATGAGCGACACGAACTCCCCCTCGGCGACGGAGAAACTCACGCTGTGCAGTACCTCCCTGCCCCGGTACCCCGAGGAAACATCCCTGAACGCAAG
>JAAXXP010000039.1:7120-16947 GCA_013334435.1 Chlorobiaceae bacterium
CGGTACCCCGAGGAAACATCCCTGAACGCAAGCGCCGGACTCTCTGCTGGTCTATGCTCGATCATAAGAAAAAAGTACCAAAGTGACCTGAAAGAAAAAACGGTGCGCTGCAAGCGGGAACACGGACATTCACGGACATGCACGAACCTGTAAAGACGGAATCTCCGGCGCCTCCCGCTCACCGCCAACCGCTCACGACTTACTGCCTACTGGCTACTGCCCACTGCCCACTGACTAATTCCACGCCTGTTTCATC
Organism: Chlorobiaceae bacterium; assembly: GCA_013334435.1. Taxonomy (GTDB): domain Bacteria; phylum Bacteroidota; class Chlorobiia; order Chlorobiales; family Chlorobiaceae; genus Chlorobium. Next base: position 7,377 of record JAAXXP010000039.1, read on the forward strand.
CTGTGCTGCAGAATGACCAGAAAAAAAGGACCGCCTACAATCGCCGTGACCACACCGACCGGAATTTCGAGCGGAGCGAGTACCGTGCGCGCCAGGGCATCGCAAAGCACGAGAAAGGTTCCGCCTCCGATCGAGGCAAGCGGCACGAGGCGGCGATGGTCCGGTCCGAACATCGCCCTCATGACGTGCGGTACGATAAGCCCCACAAAGCCGATCATGCCGGCCATGGAAACCGCCGTCGCGGCAAGAAGCGTTGCCCACAGAAGACCGGCTACAATAACCGCTCCCGCATTGATCCCCTGAAAATGGGCCATCTCGCGGCCAAGGGTAAGCGCATTGAGGCGGGTCGAGAGCACCCAGATGCCGGCAATGCCCAGAAGCACGAGGGCCGAAGAGAACACCTGCTGCTGCAGGGAAACCGGCTGCAGATTGCCGAGCATCCACCAGATCACGTTGTGCAGCCCTTCGACGCTCGCCGTGGACACGAGGAACATGATGAGGCTGGAGCATATCGAGCTGACGATCACGCCGCTGAGAATAAGGCTGTATACCGAAGGGGATCCTCCCGCCCCGCGGCTGGCGATGCCGTACACCACCATCAGGGTGATCACAGCCGAAACGAATGCCGTAACGGGAAGGTTCAGAGGCAGAGCGAGCGAAGAACCGGCCAGAATGCTCATCGTAGCACCAAGTCCGGCGCCTCCGCTTACACCGAGGACATAGGGTTCGGCAAGAGGATTGCGCAGCAGCGCCTGAAACACCATACCCGATGCCGAGAGCGCAGCCCCGACGACCAGCCCCATCAGCATTCTGCCGAACCGCAATGCCATGATGGAAGAGCCGGCCGGCTGCGACAGGTCCGGAATGCCTATGCCTGAAGGTCCGAGAAGCAGGGAGAACGCACAGAGCAGCGGAACCGCGAGCAGAAACAGCAGTATCTTCAGGCGCTCTCCGCCGGCGGCTCTCCGGGTAAAGCGGTTATCGGCGCAGCTATGAGAAGATTCCATGAGCCGTTCAGTTCTCCACGCCTTTCTGTGCCGCAATACCCTGCTCGTAGCCATGTTTGACCAGAGTCATTTCCGTGACCGTATCGGCGGCGGCGATGAGCGCCGGCGGAGCGTTTCTGCCGGTCATCACCACGATTTTTCCGTCCTGTGCGCTCCCGAGTGCGGCCAGAATGGACTCGACGGGAATCAGCCCGTTACCGAGTGCGAAGCATATCTCGTCGAGAAGCACGACGTCGTACTCCGGAGAGGCAAGCGCCCCCAGAGCCGCCTCAAGCCCTCTGCTCGCAGCCTCACGGTGCGCATCCATCGCCGGACTGTTTCGATCTCTCGGAAGAAACCCCTTTCCGAACTGCATCCAGTTCACTGTCGCAAGAGCGCCGAAAAACCGCTGTTCCCCTACCGCATCGTCCGATTTGACGAACTGGATCACCGCGGCGCGCATGCCGTGGCCCAACGCTCTGGCCAGCATGCCGAAAGCCGCCGTGCTTTTACCCTTGCCATTGCCGGTGAAAAGAAGAATTCTGCGCTGTTGCATATCTGTGATTCTTTAGACGTTAATGAACCCCCGTCAAGGAACTCCCCGGTTCCTTCCGGTTACCATAATCGCTCTGCGAGCACCCTCGACATGAGGCCTGCCGCAAGAAAAACAACTGCCGTCAACCGCATCAGCCCGATACTCCTGCGCACCGAATCCGCCGAGCAGGTATTACGGGCGACGCCAAGCAGCGGCGCCTCGTGGACAACTCCGCCATAGCTTCTGGGACCTCCGAAAGTCACGCCAAGAGCACCGGCAAACGCCGCTTCAGGATAACCGGCATTCGGGCTCGCGTGCAGCCGGGCTCCGCGCCTGACGGCCTTAAAGATATCAAAAAACCCGAATCTCTTCACTGCGGACGCGAATGCTATCGCAAGCACGGTGATTCTCGACGGGAGCCAGTTGGCCAGATCGTCGAGTCTGGCCGAAGCCCAGCCGAATTCACGGTAGCGCTCGTTCAGATATCCGAACGAGGAATCGAGCGTATTGACGGCCTTGTAGGCGACTGCTCCGACCGGCCCGAAAAGCAGCGCATAAAAAAGCGGAGCCGTTACCCCGTCAACGGTATTTTCCGCAACGCTCTCCGTGGCGGCAAGCGCAATGCCCTCCTCCGAAAGCCCGGCCGTATCCCGTCCGACCATCCAGGATACCTTCAGACGGGCAAGCCCGGTATCCCCCGACTCGAGAGCGTCACGCACCGCACCGGCATGATCGCCGAGATCTTTTACGGCAATGGAGGTGTACAGCAGAAAAATGGCTGCGGCGGCCCCGCAGAGGGGGTGGAGCAGGTTTGCGGCGGCAACGACAAGCCATGCGGAACCTGCCGAGCCACCCACAACGACCAGCACGCAGAGAACGCCGGCAATCCTCAGCGGAAGTCCCGAAGCCCTGAGCGCCTTCTCTGCGGCGAGCGCCAGCCGGCCGATACCCTTGACGGGATGCGGCATCCATCGGGGATCCCCGAAAAGCAGGTCGCAAAGGAACGCTGCCGGAAGCAGGTATTCAAGGCTCACCATGCCCTTCAGGAAACCCGCTCCGGCGCCGGAACGGCGCGAAGCGCTTCGAGAAAACGGTCGTTCTCCTGCGGCGTGCGGACGGCAAAACGGAAATAGCCGGCCTCGAGACCATGGAAATTCCTGCAGTCCCTCACCAGTATGCCCCGCGACAGAAAATGCGAGAGCAGTTCGTCGAGCGGGCTCGAGCGGCGCCACTGGGCGAGCAGGAAGTTCGCCGCTCCCCCGGCAACGCGCACCCCATCGATTTCCGGCAGGGCGGCGGCAAGGCGCTCTCTTTCGCCGGCAATCATCGAGCGGAGGGCAGCTTCGTAAACCAGGCAGTCTGCCAGTTCGCCGGCAACCCTTTCGGCGACGGCATTGAGCGTCCAGGGTTCCTTGAAATCGTAGAGTCGGTCTATGGTGTCCGGATGGGCAATGATAGCGCCGAGTCGCAGGCCCGGCAGCGCATAGAATTTCGTCAGCGAATGCACGACGACGATATTGCGGAAAGCCCGGGTATGCTGCATCAGTGAAACCGCCGGAAAATCCGGCAGAAACTGGATAAAGGCTTCGTCAACGAAAAACCACTTGTCCGGAAACCGGCTTGCAAGCGCCATGGTCACTTCAGGAGGAAACAGCGTACCGGTAGGATTGTTGGGATTGGCGGCAAAAAAAGCATCGCAGTGCTCCAGCCTGGCGGCAAGTTCGCCGACAGGGGGAAGGGAAAACCCGTTCACGGCCGAAAGACCGACGAATCCGGTTTCGGCGCCGGCAATTCGGGCTGCCCGTCCGTACTCGTAAAACGAAGGTTCGAGCAGCAGCATCCGCCGCACGCCGAGCGCCCTCGGAAGCAGATAGATCCCCTCTATGGCGCCGTTCAGGGCGATCACCGACGACTCATCGAGCCCGAACCTGCGGGCGTAGAACCCTTGCACCCCTTTTCCCTCGATCGAGGGATAAGCCTGCAGATCGGCCCTGGCAACCTGCAACGGGTCCCGAAGCGGAAAAAACGGACTGATGCTGACGCTGAAATCGATCAGCTCCCCGGCAGGAATCCCTCCGGAAAGGCGTTCGGATTGGCCGCCGTGTTCATGATAATAAAGACTGTTCATCGTTCAGGCCTGCACTCTGCCGATCATGGCGAAAAGTTTTTCAAGATCGAGATGGCGGGTAAAATGCTCGGCCAGCCGATCGTAGCTCTCCTCCATGCTGCAGGCATGCCTCGCCGGACGGTAGCCTGGATCGGCAAGCGAGAGAAACCACTCTCTGACCCGAGGCTCATCGAAAATGCCGTGGAAATAGGTGCCGATAACCTTTCCGTCCCCGCTCCGCGCCCCGTCCCCGTCACAGGTCGTCTCGCCGTTGCGCATGAGCACCCGTATGAATGGCCGGCACGCGCCGGAAAGCGATGTGCGGCCCATATGGATTTCGTAACCGTGGCCCGTCACCCCCGCATCCTCAAGTACGCCTGTAGCGTTGCAGAGACACTTCTCCTGTTCGAGCACCGTATCGACGTCGAGCAGCCCGAGACCGGGGCTTGCGCCCGGCTCCCCCTCCATTCCGAACGGGTCGGCAATGGATCGGCCGAGCATCTGGTAGCCGCCGCACACGCCCACGACGACGCCTCCCCGCTCCCTGAACTCCCTGATGCGCTCCTCCCAGCCGAGAGAGCGGAGCCAGGCCAGATCGCCCCGAACGTTCTTCGAACCCGGCAGAACCAGCATACGGTAGTTATCGAGCGAACGCGGATAGTGCAGATAGTGCACGGCGACACCCGGATCCTGCTCAAGCGGCGAAAGGTCGGTAAAATTCGAAATATGGGGGAAATACACTGCAGCCACGCCGGTTTTGCCCGTTTCCGGCTCGGCCTGGGGATCGACCATTGAGGCGAGCGGCACGGCATCTTCGGCGTCGATGGAAAATCCCCTGAAATAGGGAATGACCCCGAGCACGGGCACGCCGGCCATCTCCTCGAGCATGCTCACCCCGTCGCGGAACAGGTCGATGTCGCCCCGGAACCGGTTTACGATAACACCCTTCACCAGTGCCCGGTCTTCCGGAGGAATCACCGCCAGCGTCCCGACAACCTGGGCAAACACGCCACCCCGGTCGATATCGGCCACAAGCAGCACCGATGCGCCGGACTCCCTCGCGGTTCTGAAATTCACGAAATCCCGCTGGTACAGATTCATTTCCGCGCATGAACCGGCGCCCTCGATAACCACAAGCTCATGGCGATGCATGAGGCGCACAAGACTTTCACGCGCCGTGGCGGCCCAGAGCGAGGTGTCCCTGAAATACCCTTTCGCGCTCTCGGTGCTGCACACCTTCCCCTGCAGCACCACCTGCGCACCGGTATCGGAGTTCGGTTTCAGGAGCACGGGATTCATGTCGGCCGTCGGCACGACTCGCGCCGCTTCTGCCTGTGCGATCTGCGCCCGGCCTATCTCGAAACCGTCGGGCGTGACGCCGGAGTTGTTCGACATGTTCTGCGCCTTGTAAGGGGCGACATCGACACCTGCATTGCGAAAAATACGGCAGAGCGCGGTTGCCACCACGCTCTTGCCCACGTCCGAAGCCGTGCCGAACACCGCTATGGCCCCAGCCTTATCCTTCATCTGTTAAATATCAACCCTCAACCCAAGCGTAAACGAACGGCCCTGCATCGGATAACCCTTTACGAACTGGTAATCGCGGTCGAAGAGATTGTTGACCTCGCCCTTGATTGTCAGAGCCCGTCCGCCTTTCTTTTCGTCAAGCTGGAATTTTTTTGAAGCTGCCAGGTTCGCGACCGCAAACCCTCCCTTTGTAATCACCGTTCCGGCCCACGACGTTTCATAGTCCTCTATATCCGACTCTCCCGTATAGGCAAGATTGAACACGCCGCTGAATCCTCTCCGGTCGCTGATCCTCAAGCCGACGGTAGCGTTCCATTCCGGGGTATAGAGCAGGCGATCTCCCGTCGAATCGTCCTCGAATTCCGTCAGATAAACAAAGCTGGCATAGGGTCTGAACTGCCAGTTGCTGCCGAACGGCTCAAAGGCATACGACACGTCGCCTTCGAATCCTGAAATCTTCGCTCCGTCAAGATTTTCCCAGGACGAAACGCCGCTCCCGAGACTGACCGACTGAATCTTGTTTTTAAAATCCGTGGTGAACCAGGTTAACGAGGAGGCGAACCGGCCATCGGCAACATCAACGCCGACTTCGCAGGTTGTGCTCTCTTCAGGCTCGAGATCGGCGTTGCCGACATAGTGGATGCCATAAGAAACGTAATCGGCGGCCAGCTCCCTCGATGCGGGCATCTTGAACCCTTCGGCATAGGATGCCCGCAGCTTGATGCCGTCAGCGACATGCCAGGCAATACCGTAATTCATAACGAAGTTATCGGCATCACGGCTCGATTCCGACGAATCCTCATAGCCCTGGGAGGTCAAGTCATACGTATCGTAACGAAATCCGGCGGAAAGCACCAGATGCTTGTCGAAAAGAAAGCCGTTGAGCAGCAGAAACTCCGCCATGTTATCGTATTCAGACTTGTACGGAGCATAAGGAGTCGAGACCTCTTCGTAATTGACCCAGTCCAGGCCTGCCGTGGCGCGGAAAAAGTCGTGATTGTACGTCAGCTGCGCCTGGGCTCCCTTGTGATCGACTTCCGACGTGTACGGAGTATCGTCATCCCAGTAATCGGGATTGCTTCCGGTCGGGTCGTACCAGACATCGGAGTCGCGTCCGGTAAAATATCTGGCCATCCAGGAGAGGCTGCTGTCGGCAGTCCGTCCCTCGTACACGATATCCGTCGAATAATTCTCCTTTTCGAGCGAGTCGTCAAGATCGTTCTGGCTCAGATAGCCTGAAGAACCGCCATCGCCAACCTTGAAATAGGTATAATTCACTCCGATTCGATGCCCGGGAGTGAACTCGTAACCGATGTTCAGGCTGCCGGAGGTCTGGTCGTCATATGCCGTATTGTAGTACGTTTTTCCCGATCCGGTTTTATAATCCCCCATTTCGGAAAGAGAAACACTTCCCGAAAAGTCCAGGTTCCCGACTTTCCCCGAGGTTCCGAGCGTTGTCCGGGTATAATCGCTGCTCCCGATCTCCTGGGCAAACGAGAGCGTCGGAACGCCCGACCCTTTCGCCGTAATCACGTTCACAACGCCGCCAATGGCTGCGGAACCGTACTGGACGGCTGCCGGGCCACGAATGATTTCGACACGTTCGATCTCGCCGACCGCAATCTTGGCGAGGTTTCCCGTGCCCGCCCTGCGACCGTTGAGCAGCACGAGTACCTTACCCATAAGATCGTTGCCGTGCGATTCCGTCCTGAAACCCCTGATTCCGATACCAGTCAGCGTTCCCGTGTATTTTACGACGGCGCCGATGTTTTTTTCCGCGAGCAGGTCTCCGAGATCCTTTGCCGATGACTGTTTGATCTCCTCTTTGCTGATGACGGTAATGTTCGTTGTTACATTTTTCTTTTCTTCCTCGACGCGGCTCGAGGTAACGACCAGTTCACTGCCGGTAAAGCTTTTCGTCGTCTCTTCGGCAAGAAGCCCCCTGCTGCAGAGCAGCCCGGCCAGCACAAGCAGGCATACTTTTTTGTTCATCGATGTTGGTCCTGTTTTCAGTTTGAAAAAAACATAAACTGACAGGGGTTAAAAAGGCAGCGCATAACGGTTCGAGCAGTGCCGACCTGTTTTTCCAGGAGTCGTTTCCGGAACCATGAACGCCGCGCCGGGAACGAAAACGTCCTGCGCCGGTTCTGGCAAACCCATGAATCGTATCCTGCAAAAAGATCAAAACGGTAAGCAATGCAAAAGAAGTACAGCTTTGCCCCGACTATAACCCGTAGTCCGATCTTGTAATGCAAAAATAACTGGCAGGTCTCCTGACTATCACGGCTTGTCTCCGTTCCGGCCTTCCCGCAGTTTTCCTGGGCGGAAAACGATGCAGTGACCTGAAACGACTGCTGCCCTCATGCATGTGGCCATGAACGACTTCAGCAGTATACCGTTGTACAGTTGCGGGTACAGTGTACGACTTTCACGTACTTCCCTATTCTCCGGCTTTTAAACCGGCACCAGCTACGACGAAAGAACAGTTCTGAACATAAGAAAAATACCGGATAAAAAAAACAGCGGCAAGAGTCATCGCTCCCTGCCCCACTCTTTGATCGCCCTCCTTGCCGATCCAATGGAAAATGCCTCCTCGCTGAACCGGAAACCGTCCTTTTCCTTCAGGATTTCCATCAGATGACCGATCCTCGGCAGACGAAGTCCGGCCTGACGCACCTTATCCCTCCGGGTGAACACCTCCTCCGGCGAGCCTTCGAAAAGAACCCTGCCGGCTTCCATGACACAGACGTGATCACAGAAAAGCGGCACCATTTCGATGTCGTGCGTGGCGATAATCACCGACATGCCCGATTGCCGCTGCATGGCTTTGACGAGCTGCATGATTTCCGCCGCGCCTTTCGGATCGAGACCCGCGGTCGGCTCGTCAAGAAGCAGGAGAGCGGGTTCCATGGCGAGCACCCCTGCCATGGCGACCCTTTTTTTCTGACCGAAGCTCAGCCGGTGGACCGGCTTGCCCTCGAGGGCCTCGATCCCGGTATTCCGCATGGCCACGGCAACGCGCTTGCGGATTTCATCTTCCGGCAGCCCCTCGTTACAGAGTCCGAAGGAGATGTCCTGAAAAACGCTGCTCGAAAAAAGCTGGACATCGGGATTCTGGAACACCATTCCCACCTGACGGCGCAGCATGGCAAGTCCTTTCCGGCTGTAGGACACAGGAACCCCCCTGAAAAGCACCGTTCCGGATTGCGGCCGGACGATCCCGTTGCAGGCAAGGAGCAGCGAGGATTTGCCCGCGCCGTTGCTGCCGAGCAGCGCGGTGAGCTTCCCCCGTTCCGCCCTGAAATCGACGCCGTTCAATGCCTGCGAACCGTCCGGATAGGTGTAGTGCAGCTCCCGGGCTTCAAGAATTGTCTGAGCCGTCACCATGGAAACATCTCCGGATACCGCCAGATGAGCAAAAGGGCGGCGGCAAGCAGGCCGTGAACTCCGGCAAGCAGCAGCATAAAGGAACGGGGCCGTTCACAAGGCTCGTGAAGCACCCTGAGCGTCCCCGCATAACCCCGGCATTCAAGCGCCGTATAGCACTCGTCGGCGCGCCTTGCGGCCATGAGAAAAAGCGCCGAGGAAAGTGCCGCAAGCGAACGGAACGATGCCCGCAGATCGACATAGCCCAGACGGGACTCCTGCGCCAGACGGATCCGTCCGGCGCTGTCGAGCAGAATGAAGAGAAACCGGTAGACGAGGCCGGCCATCTCGATAAGGAGCTCCGGAACGCGCAGCCGCCGCGCCGCATGAAAAAGGGTTTCCGGAGGGGTGGTAAGCGCGATGAAATACATGCAGGAAACCGACCCCATGGCCCGGAAAAACAGCCGAAGGGCCCTGTCGAGTCCCGACGCCGTCAGACCGGCGTAAACGCCGCCAACCGGCATGGCGACGGCAAACCGGTCCGGATCGGGACTGAAATCGACAGCCACCCCTGCCGCTCCCGCAACAAGAAACGCCAGGGGAAGCGCAAGCAGACCGATGAAGATACGCGCGGAGACCCTTCCTGCGAAAACCGTCGCCGCCCCCATCGAAAGCAGCACGAGCAGCGATAGCGCAATGCGGTCGGCCCAGAGGCAGAGCAGCAGCGGCGGGAGCGCGAAAGAGAGCTTCACGAGCGGGTCAACCCTGCTGAGCGGTGAGGCCGCCGTATAGCGGTCAAGCGTGATCATGCCGGTTCGCTGCCGTCGTGCCTGCCGCGAAGAAAGCCCAGACCATAACCCAGCACCCCCGCGCCGAGAGCGGCCTGAAGTGCAAAAAGCAGACTTTCGACCTCCCCGCCCGGGGGCTCCCAGAAGGGCGCGAACCAGGGCTTGTACTCCGGATGCAGCTCCGTTATGGCCTCTTCGGCCTGACCGTCGGCCCCGCCGAACTCGGCATGCTTCAGGCTCATCAGCGGCGCTGCGGCAAGCG
>JAAXXP010000040.1 GCA_013334435.1 Chlorobiaceae bacterium
GCTGGTGCCGGTGGCGTTTTCGGCAGGCAGTACGCTGATCGCGATCGGGTCGGCGGAAAGCGTCCGGTAGCGGTTTTTAAGGGGATCGAAATAGACGAAACGCATCCCCGGAATGGTCTCTTTTCCGGTTTGGTCAGGATAGATGGTTACTCTGCATGAGAATGAGCCTGCAGCATAGGCCTTGCTGCTGTCGAGATGCAGCGCCGTAACCGGAGGTCTCTGGTGGAATGCAGGCGGGAAAACGAGCCTGGGAGCGCTGAGCGCCGCAAGGTTGCCGGTTCCGGCAATGGTCAGGGCTATCGTAACCGGCTCGCCGGCTCTCAGGACCGTACGATCGGCTGTTCGCTCGAAGGAGAATGAGCCTACAGCTCCCTGGAACCCTTCAGGCGCAGGCTCCGGCAACGGCCTGACACGGATGGGCATTTCAGGAGCGGCAAGCACGGTGTTTGCGTTTTTGCCCGGTGGCGGCACATCGGGGAAAAGGCACCGGAGGCGGTATCCCCTGATGCTTTGCTCTCCGGGCTGCAGGGCCGAAATCCGGTACTGCCGCACAAGTGCGCTCCGGTAGAGGGTGCCGTCGATCGTGACGGGCATGCTTTTGACATAGCGCCCGGGATCGATCTCTTCAGCCCGGAATCCTTCGAGCGCAGGATCCGACAGGTCGGAAACCTGCGGGGCGTCACCGGTGAAACAGAGGGTGAAGGAGAGGATGACCTCCTCTCCGGCGTAGGGGGTTCTGTTGGAGATGGTTGTGCGTATGAACGGCGCTTTTTTTGTCGGTGTCCGTTCGCCGTTTGCGGTCGCAGCAAGACAGAATACGGCTACAGCCGCCATCAGGAGAGCGCTCAGCGCAGATCGGACGGTATTCCGCATGGACCCCCTTCCGCGGTTGTTTATTTTTTCAGTTCCCTGGAGCGTGCCGCCGCCGCCGAGACCGTATCAACGAGAATCTGTCGGATGTTCCGCTCGTCCATCACCTGCAGACCGGCTTCGGTCGTTCCTCCGGGAGTGGTGACATCCCTGATCAGTTCTTCAGGGCTTCTGTCGCCGGAGAGCACCATTTTGGCCGCGCCAAGCATGGTCTGTGTGCTCAGGAGCAGGGCGTCCTCCCGCGAAAGCCCGCACTGCATGCCTCCCTCGACAAGCGAAGCGATGATGTGGAACATGTAGGCTGGTCCGCTGCCCGATACCGCGGTGGCGGCATCCATGAGCTGTTCGCTGTCAAGCACGACGGTCCTGCCGATTGCCCGGAACAGCTCTCCGGCAAGCTCGATATCCTCGTCCGTCGCCGCCGCACCACGACACAGGGCGGTCATGCCTTCGCCGGCAAATGCCGGAGTGTTCGGCATCACCCGTATCACTCTCGTTTTTTCGTTCGTGTGTTGCCGGATGAATTCCGAAGAAATGCCGGCAGCCACACTCAGAATCAGATGCCTCTGGGTGAGAAATGGTTTCAGCTCGCCGAGTACGCCCTCTATCTGGTAAGGTTTCACCGAAAGGACGATCACCTCCGCTTTTCCTGCAAGCGCTTCGATGGAAGGGCACGCCTCAACGGGGTAGGCTTCCGATATGCTTTCGATAGCCGCCGGGAGGGTATCGTAGCCGCAGAGGGTTATGTTTTCTTTTTTTGCGAGTCCGGCAATCAGCGCCTTGGCGATTCTTCCGGTGCCGATAAAGCCGGTATGGAGAGTGTTCATCGGTTGAATAATCATGGTTAAAACAACTGGTAACGATATGTAAGCTTTTTCGCCGTTTTTTCCATCAGCGAAACTTTCCGTTTACCGGTATCGCACCTTGAAGAGGAGAATGATGAAGAGCAGCAGGAAAGAGACGCTGTTGGCCGTTATCATCGGCAGGTCGTTTTTCGCCAGGCCATAGCACAGCCAGAGGATAATGCCCACGTTCATGCTGACTGCCCAGAGCAGGCTGATATCGCGGGTCTGCCTGGTAGCCATGATTTTCAGCGCCTGGGGCAGGAGCGCGAGCGTGGTGATGATGCCTGCCGCGAATCCCAGCATCTCGCCTGATTGCATATCCATCGGTTCTCCTTTTCTCGATTGTGAGTTGCGCAGGTCAATATACGAAAAGGTTGTTCTGCGGGAGCCTGGTGCGGAAAACAGGGCGGGGTGAAAAGATCTCGCAAGAATGTCGGGATTGCACGGAGAAGACAGGGGTGGGGAGAATAAACGACAGAAGGCGGGGTCACTCCCCGCCTTGTGCTGAAAAAAAGACAGGAAGCGCTTATTTGCTGATGCTGACCATGTACTCGACGGCGAGTTTGACCTCGGCGTTGGTGAGTTTCGTGTTGCCGCCCTTGGCAGGCATCATGCCTTTCTTTCCCTGGTAGCCGGCGATGGATTTGTTTACCAGCACGTTCACGCCCTGTGCGATGCGAGGAGCCCAGGCCGGCTTGTTGCCGGTTTTCGGCGCGCCCATGATGCCGTCCTTGTGGCATGCCGAGCAGTTGGCGTCATAAACGGCTTTGCCGGTAGCGGCGTTGGCATCGGTCATGCTGAAAGCGATCATAAACAGTGCGCAGAAAGCAGCAGATACGAAACGAGACATAGAGTTCTCCCTTGCAAGAATTAATGATTGTTGATGATTGGTTGTGTGCCGGTTGTGCAAAAAATCTCAAGCCGGATATTTTAGCATTTAAAATCCGGCCTTCCAAATGCCTCCGGAATTTTTATGTGCATGTAGTTATACAGTAGCCGCAAGGAAAACGGAGCATCGTCGCGAGACGTGCTCCGTTTTTATCCGCCTGAATCCGGGACAGTGCCTTAACCGGCTTATTTTGCCAGGCTGGCCAGATAGGCTACGGCGCTCGCGACCTCTTCGTCGGTCAGATCAGCGTTTCCGCCTTTTGCCGGCATCATGCCGCCTTTACCGGTGAATCCCTCGATGGATTTTTTTGTCATGACATCGACACCCTGTGCGATACGCGGAGCCCATGCGGCCTTGTCGCCGGGTTTCGGGGCGCCCATCATGCCTGCGTCGTGGCAGCCGTTGCACCCTTTCGTTTCGTAAACGGTTTTACCTGCGGCAAGTTTCGGGTCGGCAGGCGTTTCCGCTGCGGCAGGAGCAGCAGCAGGAGCGGCGGTTTCGGCCGGTGCCGCGGCCTCTTCCTTGGATTCGGGAAATTCAAGCTTGGCCGGTGGTTTTTCGAGACCGCATGCGCCAAGAAAAAGCATGCCTACAGCGAAAACAGGCAGAAAGCGTTTCATAGTGTGTTCTCCGTTGGAAAGGGTTGTGATGTTGTGAAGGGTATAAAAAGGTAACGGCTATAATTTTATGAATAATTTACCGTATGGCAAAATGGTTTTTTATTCAGGGTTGCCCCGGCAAGCTGCCTCTGGAGGTCCTGCCGTGAGAGCCCGTAGAGATGGGTGTAGAAGAGGTTGAAAAAAAGTACCGCTGTTTTGGCGCTTGGCGCATTGAGACCTCTTCGGATGGAACCGGTTGCGCTGAACACCTCACGGGTAAGTTTCGAGTAGCTTTCCACAAAGGCGTCGAGCGGAATGTTTTTAGGCAGGTAGAGCATCTCCTGGCCGAAGGTATAGCGAAAGGCGGTGATGTCGGACGGGTCGAAGAGCAGGCGTCCCTCCTCTCTGAGCCGGTCGAAAACCCTCGTGCCGGGAATGGGCCTGAGAATGTTGATGCCGGGAACGTCGAGCTTCGTTTCGCCGATGAAGTCCAGAATAGCCGCCGGAGTATCGAGGGTATCGCCGTCGAGTCCGTAGATGAAGCTGCCGTAGAGGCTGATTCCCGCACCCCGGATGTTTTTTATTGCCGCCACCAGTTCCGTCGATTTGTTCTGGGTTTTGCGGTGGGCATCCCGGCTTTCCGGTTCTATGCTTTCGATGCCGACCAGCAGGGCCCGGCAGCCGGATCGAGCAAAGGTTTCCAGGAGCCGGGGCTGCTGGCCCAGTGTGGTGGTCGCCTGGCCGAACCAGCTGATGCGATAGGGAATCAGGCGCCGGAAAAGCTCCTCGGCATAGGTCGGGTCGGCATTGATGGAGTCGTCGACAAAAAAGAAAATGCGCCGGTCATGGCGGAGAAACCGGGCAACCTCATCGACAATATCGTCGATCGTTCTTCTGCGCAGCGACCGGCCGTTGAGCACATGGACGTTGCAGAAGTCGCAGTTGTAGGGGCAGCCCCGTCCGGTCTGTATGAGGTTGGTCGTGAAGTAGCGGTTTTTCTGCAGCGCATTTTTGCTCACCGGGCGAGGTTCTTCAAGATCGGGAAAACGGTCGGAGCTGTATTCGGATTTCAGATTGCCGCTTTTCAGGTCTTCGAGCACCGTTTTCCAGAGGTCGTCTGCCTCTCCGTGCACGAGGATATCGCCGTGAACGCGGCAGGAATCGGCGAACAGGGTGACATGCGCTCCTCCGAGAGCTACGGTGATTTTTTTCTCCCTGAGCCTGTCTGCAAGCTCGAAGGCTTTTCTGGCCATGCCGGTCTGTACGCTTATGCCCACCAGATCCCAGTGCTCCGCTTCCGGAAAATCCTCGAATCGCATATCGCACAGCCGCTGTTCGACCCCAGGTACCCCGATCGAGCTGAGAATCATGAGCGAAAGCGGAGGAATGGCGAACTGGCTTCGCTTGATGAGTTTTCTCACCGAGCTGTCGAACCAGTACAGAATCGGGCTTTTTTCCGGTTCTGCGTAGAGCGAGCGGGCGCCGTCGACACCGCTTTCGGAGGGGATAAAGACCAGCAGCACTTTTTTCGGAACGGTCATGGCTTCTTACCAGTCCTTCAGGTTTTTGCCGGATGAGTTTCCCCTGGCGTGGCTCTGCGGGATTTTCCGCATCAGGCTGTTTTCCTGGATCCGGGCGTTTTCAAGAACCCGCTCAGCCGTTTTCATGAGCCCGCCCGAGGCAGGATCGCCGTTCTCCCTGCGGTTATCCTGCTGTCTTGAAGATGATGATTCCGGCTTGTCGAGCATGCGGAGCACTATTTCGTAATTGATTCTCGCATCGGTGTCGGCGGGGTCGGAACGCAGCACGGAGGTGTAGCGGAGGAGGGCCTGCCGGAGCAGTTCCCTTTTGTGCATCCCCTCTCCGGTGGCGATGCCTTCGAGGGCAAAGGAGGTGCCTTCGTTGTAGAGAGAGGGGTTGCGGAGCCCTTTTTCCCCGGGGTTCAATGCGATGCTTCGGTAGATCCGCCGGGCCTGGGTGTGCTTGCCCTGCCGGGCAAGGCTGCCGGCAAGGTTGAAGCGGGCCGGCGCCGATCCCGTCTTTTCCTGAGCGATATCCGGCAGGGTGCGGTAGAGCTGTTCCGCCCGGAAATACTCTCCGCGCATATAGTGCTCGTTGGCTTTATGCATCGTGCGATACTCCCGGAACTCCCCCGACAGGGAAAACGCCGTGGCAAGCAAGAGAAAAAGGGCGTGCAGGGTAATCATTGGCAGGATCTCTTTTCTGCAAGATAGAGCGGCAAGGGCAAAGTCGGAAAAAGAAAGCGGCTTTCGGGTCGTCCGTGCGGCTGAAAAGAAAAAGCCGCCCGGTTCGAAAGAAAGGGGCGGCTTTTCCGGCGTGTTCCTTCAGGAGTGAGCCGTCAGCTGCCGAGGAAGGCTTTCTGAACCGCGCTGACTCCCGCACCGATTTCAAATTTGAAATTGATCTCTTTCAGGGCCCGTTCCAGACCGCCGATAACGGTCAGCATGTCCAGCTCATCATAGAAGCCGAGGTGGGAGACGCGGAATATCTTGCCCTTGTACTCGTCCTGACCTGCGGCGACGGTGATGCCGTTCTTGTTTTTCAGCGCCTTGTTGAACGCCGACCAGTCCACGCCCTCGGGGAGCCAGACCGGGGTGACGGCAAAAGAGGGGGAGTTGCTGAAGAGCTTCATGCCGAGCGCGCTGCAACCCTGCCGACAGGCTGCCGCGAGGCTTTCATGACGTTTCCAGATGTTCTCGATCCCTTCCGCACGGATCATCTGCAGGGCCTCGTCCAGCCCGATTACCAGAGATACCGCCGGAGTGAACGGGGTGTCTTCGGCGCTGTGCGCTTTCAGGGCCTTTTTCAGGCTCAGGTAGAACTGCTGGGTGTGGGTATGCGCGTTGATGATATCCTGGGCTCTTTCCGAAATCGCAACCAGGGCAAGTCCCGGAGGCATCATGAGTCCTTTCTGCGAACCGGTGATGCAGATGTCGGCGCCCCAGTCGTCGAAATGGAACTCATGGGCGCCGATAGCGGTGATGCCGTCAACGAGAATGAGTGCATCCGACTTTTCCCGGATAACCGAGCAGAGCGACCGGATGTCGGCTGCCGTGCCGGTGGATGTTTCGGAATGGGTAAGGCAGACGCCTTTTGCGTCGGGATGCTCCCTGAGCAGTTCAGCCATGCGTTCCGGCTGGATGGCGCTGCCCCACTGTACTTTTTCCTCGATGCAGTTGCCGGTGAAAATCCGCACCAGCTGGCCCCAGCGCTCACCGAACTTTCCTGCGTTGACGGTAATAACCTTTTCCCCCTGCCTGAAGATGCTGGAAACTGCGGCTTCCATGCCGCCGGTACCCGAACAGCTGAGCACCACGACGGGCTGGGTCGTTCTGAAGAGATACCTGAGGTCCTCGTGTACCCGGGTAAGGATTTCCATGAACTCCGGGTTCCTGTGATGGATAATCGGGGCGGCCATGCGAAGCATGACGTTTTCGGGTACAGGGGTTGGTCCCGGGGTGAATAGTCTTTTTTTCATCTCTTCAGAAAAAGGTTTGTGTGGTTAAAGAGATTGCGTTTTTTCAGTTTTTCGCCCTGTCCATCATATCGATGAACTGATCGAACAGGTAGTGGGAATCGTGCGGCCCCGGCGCGGCTTCGGGATGGTACTGGACCGAGAAACAGGGCAGCGAACGGTGCCGGACTCCTTCCACCGTATGGTCGTACAGGTTGAGATGGGTCATTTCGAGGTCTTCGGGCAGCGAATCCATCTTTACGGCGAACCCGTGATTCTGTGAGGTGATCTCGATTTTGCTGTTCCCGAGGTTCTTTACCGGATGGTTGCTGCCGTGATGGCCGAACTTCAGCTTGTAGGTTTCCGCGCCCAGAGCCAGAGAGAGCAGCTGGTGGCCGAGGCAGATGCCGAATACCGGCAGCGGACGGGTCGTACGGTTGTAGTCGGCAAGCGCCCGGATGGTTTCGATGGCGTACCCGACGGCAGCCGGATCGCCGGGGCCGTTGGAAAGAAAGACCCCGTCGGGTTTGAGTCCGATGACCTCTTCGAACGGCGTTGCCGCATTCAGTACGGTCACCCTGCAGCCGCAGTTCTGCAGTATCCGCAGAATGTTGCTTTTGATGCCGTAGTCGAATGCCGCGACATGGTAGCGGGCCTCCGGTTTGTCGAGCACATAGCTTTTACTCGCGGTCACGGTTTTAACCAGATCCTGTCCGGTCATTTCCTCTATGGCAAGCGCCTTTTCTTTCAGGCTTTCCGGATTCAGGTCCACGGCGGAGATAACGCCCCGCATGGCGCCTTTTTCACGGATTTCACGCACAAGCTTGCGGGTATCGATACCCGCAAGTCCCATCACTCCGGCCTGCCTGAGGTAGTTGTCGAGGCTGTCCGAGGCTTCGAAATTGCTGTAGATATGCGATACTTCGCGCACAATGAATGCCGATGCCCATACTTTCGACGATTCGTTGTCATCGGGGGTCACGCCGTAATTGCCGATCAGCGGATAGGTCATCACCACCATCTGGCCGGCATAGGACGGGTCGGTAAGAATTTCCTGATAGCCGGTATGCGAGGTGTTGAAGACCACCTCGCCGGTTGCCTCCCCGATACAGCCGAAAGCCGTTCCCCTGTAGACAGACCCGTTCTCTAAAACCAATAGTGCTGGTGTCTCTTGCATTATCGTTCGTTATTCCTTCGTGGTGATAAGTTTGTCTCCCGATTCCTGTTTCTCGACGTTGGCGATGGCCGTGCGGTCGAACTTGATTTTCAGGTTGTCGCCGACCTGCAGAAGAACGGTTTTCTTTTCCGTATCGATGCCGGCAACCGTGCCGTGAATGCCGCCGATGGTGACCGCCTTGTCGCCTCTTTTCAGACTGTCGAGAACCTTTTCCCGATCTTTCTGTTTTTTCTGCTGGGGGCGGATCATGAAGAAATAGAAGACCACGAAAATCAGTACCAGAGGGACAAGCTGAATGAATGGATTCGGGTTCTGGCCTCCTGCGGGAGGAGCGAAAAGCAGCAGTGATAAAATGAAGTCGTGCATGATGAACAGGTAGAGTATGTGAAAAATGGCCGTACGAATTCTAATGTACGGTATTAACCTGACTATTTCAATGACGCCTTGCGGGTGCGGTCCCCAAAACTCGAGAACGGGGCTACATCGTACCGGTTTTTTCCGATGAGGCCTTTTTCGTGCATGAGTCCGGCCAGCGAAGCGATCATGGCGGCATTGTCGGTCGAGTAGACCGTTCCCGGCAGATAGAGCTGGATGCCGCTGCGCATACAGGCCTCTTGCATGGCCTTTCTCAGGGCCGAGTTGGCGCTCACTCCTCCGGCTACGGAGACGGCCCCCACCCGGTAGTGCCGGGCCGCGGCCATGGTTTTTTCCACCAGAACGCTGACGATGGCGTGCTGAACCGAAGCGGCGATATCCTGCAGGTGGGTCCGGATGTACTCCTCCGGATGTTTCTGCAGGTAAGTGAGCACCGAGGTTTTCAGTCCTGAAAAACTGAAATCGAAGTTTCCCTTGTAGCTCCGGCTTCTCTGCGAGCTCGATGTCAAAGCTCTGGGGAATTCGTGAAAGTGCCGGTCGCCGCCGGCAGCCAGCCGGTCGATAACCGGTCCTGCAGGATAGGCGAGGCCAAGCATCTTGCCGGTTTTGTCGAAAGCCTCTCCGGCCGCGTCGTCGAGTGTTTTTCCGATCACGGCGTAGGAGAGATCTTCCTGCACGACAGAGAGGAGCGTATGGCCTCCCGAGACGGTCAGAGAGATGAATGCTCCTTCGGGTGAACGGTGTCCGGGAGACTCGGGAATGAAGGCCGAAAACATGTGGGCCTCGATGTGGTTAACCGGAACGAAGGGTATTCCGAGGGCGAAGGCCATTCCCTCGGCGAAACAGAGCCCGACCATCACGGCGCCGATAAGGCCCGGGCCTGCGGTGGCGGCTATGCAATCGAGATCATTTTTCGTTATATTGGCTTCAGTTACTGCACTGTCAACTATGGAAACAATCATCCTTTCGTGTTCTCTCGAAGCGAGTTCCGGTACAACGCCACCGAAACCGGTATGGCAGCGCTGCGAGCTGACGATGTTCGAAGCCACCCTCCTGCCGAGCAGTACGGCCGCGGAGGTTTCGTCACAGCTGGTTTCTATTCCTAAAATATTCATGGCTTAATTTTCTCTGGACGTATGGCAAAAGCTAACAAACCGGTAAACAATAGCAAACCGAGGCTCAAGGTGAGCTTTCTGGGCGTGCTCATGATCCTTCTCGGGGCGGATCTCGTTCTGCTTCTGGCTCCCGAAGTCGGCATCCTGAACAGCGGGTTCTATATTCCCGACATCTACACCTGGCCGGCTCTGATAGCCGGAATTGCGCTGCTTGTTACCGGTTTCAGGCATCTCTACAAAAAACCGTGACAGAAAAAGCCGGCGGGGATCGTCCAGCCGGTTTTACAGCAACCTCTTAACGGACGGAAGATATGCAGCATGCAGCAGGGCTCGAGGAACTGGGCCGGGAGATCAGGGATGCGTCGAGGTTCCTGGATCTCGCGGAGGAGCAGATTTCATCCCGGATCATCGGCCAGAAAGAGGTTGTCCACCGGGTTTTCATAGCGCTGCTCGCCGGAGGTCACATTCTGCTCGAAGGGGTGCCGGGACTGGCCAAAACCCTTATCGTCCGAACCTTTGCCGCGGCCATGAACCTGCAGTTCCAGCGCATCCAGTTCACCCCCGACATGCTTCCGGCGGATCTTGTGGGCACCATGGTCTACAACCCGAAAGACATGGAGTTTTACGCCCGTCAGGGTCCGCTTTTCGCCAACGTCATTCTGGCCGACGAAATCAACCGCTCGCCGGCCAAGGTGCAGTCCGCCCTGCTGGAAGCCATGCAGGAAAAACAGGTCACCATCGGCAGCAGCACCTTTCCGCTCCCCGAGCCCTTCATGGTGCTGGCCACGCAGAACCCCATCGAGCACGAAGGCACCTATCTCCTGCCTGAAGCCCAGATCGACCGGTTCATGATGAAGGTTATCGTCGGCTATCCCTCGTACGACGAAGAGCTCGGAATCATGCAGCTTGCGGCGGCGTCTGGAACCATCCCGGAGGTAAGGCCGGTTGTCGACGCGGGCGATATTGCCGCCGCGCGCCGGCTTGTAGACCGCATCTATGTCGATCCGCGGGTCCAGCGCTACATTGTGGACCTCGTGGTCGCCACCCGCAACCCTGCCGCCCACGGCCTTGCGTCGCTTGCCTCCATGATCGAATACGGCGCATCTCCGAGAGCCTCCATCTTTCTCCTGCTGGCTGCCAAGGCGCACGCATTCCTGCAGCACCGGGCCTATATCACGCCGGAGGATGTCAAGGCCATTGCCTACGAAACGCTTCGCCACCGCATCATTCCCGGCTACGAAGCCGAGGCCGACAACATAAGGACGGATGATTTCATTCGCGAAATTCTCCAGCATATAGAGGTGCCGTGAGTTTGACCCTGTCAGGCACCCCTGAAAAGCTCATCACGGAAACCACGACATGAATCGCAGCGAGGAACAGAGCCCGAAGGCGTTCACGGACACAATCCGGCGGATTGAAATCCGTTCGCGGCGTCTTGCCGCAGAACTGTTCAGCGGCGAATACCACTCGTCGTTCAAGGGGAGGGGCATCGAATTCCAGAGCGTCAGGGAGTACCAGTACGGCGACGACGTACGGACCATCGACTGGAACACCTCCGCCCGAAAGAACGAACTCTATATCAAGATATTCGCCGAAGAGCGGGAACGGACCATGCTGCTGCTCGTTGACGGTTCTGCCTCCATGCTTTTCGGCAGCCGGGAGCGAAGCAAGAGGGACCTTGCCGCGGAGGTCAGTGCAGTGCTGGCCTTCAGCGCCATTCAGAACAACGACAAGGTGGGACTGGTCGTGTTTACCGACAGGGTCGAAACCTTCATTCCGCCGAGGAAAGGACGGCAGCAGGTGCTGGTGATTCTCGATGAGCTTTTCAGGATGAAGCCCGCAAGCCGCAAAACCGACATCGACGCGGCACTCTCGTTCGTCGGCCATATGCGCAAGCGCCAGGCCATCGTGTTTCTCCTGACCGATCTGTTCGACAGCAATTACGAGCGGGGCATGAAGCTCCTGAACGCCCGCCATGATTTCGTGCTCATGCACATCAGCGATCCGCTCGACTGCATGCTTCCGGCAGCCGGGCTGCTCGATCTTGAAGATCCCGAAACCGGAGAGCGCATAAGTGTCGATGCCGGGAGCCGCAAATCGCTCGAACGCTACCGTGCAGCGCAGCAGCGTCAGGCGGACGCTCTCCGCGAAAAGCTCCTGCGCATGAAAATCGACACCGTCCGGCTCGATACCGGTCGCTCGTTCATCGGGGAACTCAACACTTTTTTCCGGTCCCGTGAACGGCGGTACTGATCATCCGGGGAGCCCGATGCGGGCGGCCACCCTGCTGCTCGCCCTGCTGCTTGCGGCGCTGCCCTTTCCGCTTCTGGCGGGCCAGACCGGAACAGCATCGACGGTTTTGGGGGTTTCGGTGGAACCCGACAGTCTCTATGCCGGTGAGCGGGTGATCTGTACGGTAAGGGTCCGGCACCCCGAAGGCACGCTTGTCTCCCTAGAACTGCCGGACTCCACGGCGCTCGAACCCTTTTATCCTGTCGGACAGAAGCACTCCTCATCGATGCTCTCCCGCGGCCTTGCCGAAGAGCGCTTCGAGCTGGAACTGGCCGTTTTCGGCTCCGGCAGTCAGCGTCTGCCGGCTTTCGCCCTCCTGTTCCGGGATACGAGAGGGCGTATGCTCGAGAGGCAGGAATACCGTCCTGCCGTGTCGGTTTTTGTCAGAACGCTCACGCCCTCCGGCATGCTCGAGCTGAGGCCGCTGAAGCCTCCGGTGGATCCCGATTTTCCTTTTCCGCTGCTGACGGCGCTGCTCCTTGCCGTGTTCGGCATGGCGGGAGTCGTGCTGCTTGCCCTTTTTATCATCAAGCGCAAGGTCCGGCTTTTTGCCGAAACCGTCGATCCTGCCCAGGAGGCTCGCCGCAAGCTCGGCAAACTCCATAACCGTCTTTCCTCCGGTCTGCCCCCTGCGGAGTGCTATGCCGAGCTGAGCGCCGTCATGCGGGAGTATCTCGAACGGCACTACCATATCCGGGCGCTCGAGGCCGTCACGCAGGAGATCGAGCGCGATCTGCGCAAACTCGGGGTCTCGTCCTTCGACGCCATCATGAATCTCCTGCGTCAGGCCGATCTCGTGAAGTTCGCCGACAGCCGTCCTTCCGCCGAAGAGACCCGGAACTCGACCCGGCAGGCCGAAGAGATCGTCAGCTCGGGGCGGAGCGGTTCGCATTGAATCAGGAAGCGGAGTACCGGTCTTCCGCAATGGTTGTGATTTTTACAGTATGGAGGAAAGAGGGTGTTAACGCGGTAACGAGTTGCCTATGCAGGAATGGCTGACGCATATTTCCGGGATCGAGATCCTGGAGCCGCTCTGGCTGCTGCTGCTTCCGGTGTTCGCCCTTGCGGTTTGGTGGACGGGCCGGCAGGAGAAGAAAGGCCGTACTGCAGCGGTGATGTTTCCCGATGTCGACCGGCTGCGGAAGGAGGGTTTCGAGGCTCCGCCGGTTTTGCGCCGGCTTCCCGGATGGCTGCGCTGGGCCGCCCTGGTGCTTGGCGTGGCGGCCATGACGCGGCCCCAGCTTGTGGTGGAGGAGACGGTTGCAGAAGCGAGGGGCATCGATGTGGTGCTTGTGCTCGATATTTCCGGTTCGATGGAGCAGCAGGACGCCGGCGGACGGAGCCGTCTCGATGCGCTCAGGGAGGTTGCCCGCGAGTTCATCGGCCGGCATCCGAATGACCGCATCGGGGTGGTGGTCTTCAAGGGCGATGCCTACACGCTCTGTCCGCTCACGCTCGACCACCGGGTGACCGGCATGCTGCTCGACGGCGTTTCGCCCGATGTCGTCCGCAATGACGGAACGGCAATCGGGACGGCCGTGCTTGTTGCCGTAAACCGGCTAAGGGTTTCGCAATCCGCCCGGAAAGTCATGATACTTTTCAGCGACGGCTCTTCGAATGCCGGCCAGATCGATCCACTGACGGCAGCCTCCTTCGCGGCCGCTCACGGCATTCGGATCTATACGGTCGGTGCAGGTTCGGGCGGCTCGACCGCCTCCGCCCTCGACGAAGATGAGCTTCGGAATGTTGCCCGGACGGGTGGCGGTCGTTACTTCCGGGCGGGAAGCAGGGCATCGCTTGCCGAGACCTTCGAGTCCATCGACCGTCTTGAAAAAAGCCCGCTTTCGAGTCCGGTCGCCAGAAACCGGTCAGGGCTGTTCGTGCAGCTTCTCGTGCCGGCCATTGTGCTGCTGCTTCTTGAAATGCTTTTATCGAATACCAGACTGCTTCGGATTCCCTGATTCCGGAGCGGCAATCCGGTTTCGTAACAAATAACAGCTGTATCCATGTGCTTTGCCTGGCCTGACAATCTTGTCTACCTGCTGCTGCTGATTCCGCTGGCCGTGCTCTTCGGTTACGGCTTTATGCGGCAGCTGCAGTCGAGGGAGCTGTTCGCCGGCAGGGGCATGATCCGCGGTCCCGGCCGCCGCAGGCTGCTCTTCGGCAGGATGCTGCATTTTTCAGCCATCGC
The DNA here is from genome assembly GCA_013334435.1 of Chlorobiaceae bacterium. GTDB lineage: Bacteria > Bacteroidota > Chlorobiia > Chlorobiales > Chlorobiaceae > Chlorobium. The sequence goes on from JAAXXP010000040.1 coordinate 13,829, forward strand.
CCTTCTCCTTTTCGCCCTTGCCGGTCCGCAGCTCTGCCGCGGACAGCGGGTGATCTTCCGAAAGGGCGCCGATCTGGTCTTCATGCTCGATGTGTCCACCAGCATGCTGGCTGCGGACGTTCCTCCCGACCGTCTCGAGCGGGCAAAGGACGCGGCGCTCCGCATCAGCAGCCAGGTGCGGGACGGCCGCCGCGCCCTCCTGCTCTTTGCTGCGGCCCCTCTGGTGCAGTGCCCGCTTACGCACGACCGCGATGCGTTCGAGGCGCTCATCGCCATGGCCTCTCCGGTTCTCGTGGAGGAGCAGGGCACCTCGTTCGCACCGGCTTTCCAGCAGGCTCTCGAACTTTTTGCCGTTCCCTCTTCGACCGGAGGCGAAGGACGGTTTCGCTCCGAACGGATCGTCGTGCTGCTCAGCGACGGCGAGGACCATACGGGTGGAGCCACAGCTGCAGCCGCAAAGCTCGGGCAGGCTGGCGTCACGCTTTTTGTGCTCGGCGTGGGAGGCCGGGGTGATGCTCTCATTGCGGATCCTTTCCATCCGGGCGAGGTGAAGCGCGACCGGGATGGTAATGCGGTGAAGACCCGTTTCAGTCCTCTCGCACTCCGGCAGGTAGCCCGCGCATCGGGAGGCGCCTACTTCGATACGGCTGGCGGGGATGCCGTCTACGACGACGTCGCCGGGCGCATCAACCGCATCGTCGCCGGTTCGAGGCTGGTTTCGGTGCCGGCTGACGGATTCCCGCTTTACCACTATGTACTCGGCGCCGGATTGCTGCTCCTGCTTTTCGAAAGGCTTCTGGCCGCATGGAGAAGTACCGGAATGCCCTGAACCATTTTTATGCCGCCACTCCCGCGTCAGGTTCCTGTGCGGTCTGGTTTCTTGACGAAAGATTATTTACATTGTCAGGGTTACTCTACACTTTCAGGTACGTTAATACTTATTTTCAATTGCCATGGAGCAGCAGAATACCGGTCAGAAAATCCTTGATCCGATCGAACGGGCCAAACTCGGAGTCAAGGTGTTCACGATGCCGTTTGCCGACGCCGAAAAAGTGATCGACGACTATGTGAGCGGCAAGAATTACGACACCGCAAGCGTAGCGTTTTTCAAGGACCAGGTAGCCACCCAGCGCCATATCCAGGAGAAAAGCGCCGAACTGCTCGCAACCGGCGGAGAGATCATGCGGCTTGTGACCAATGCCTTCATGAAGAACCTTCCGAAACCGCCGGCAGGCGGAGGCCCGGTGTCCTGATACCGGCTTTTCCTTCGGGATGCGTTTCAGATGCTTTGAAGCCGCGGCAGTTCGATCTTCCGCGGCTTTTTCTATTTACCCCGAAAAATCTGCCGAGGTTAACTTTTTTCTCTTTCAGATGGTTATAAAAGAAAGCGTTACGATATCCTATCACGACTGAACCGTCCGGAAGCGTTCTTTCCCGATGTTTCCGGAGTCCGAAAAAAAAACAGAACGAACGATGCAATTCGATCCAAACAAATTCACCGTCAAAGCCCAGGAGGCCCTGCAGGCCTCGGCTACGCTTGCCGGAAGCAGGCAGCATCAGCAGATCGAGCCCGAGCACCTGCTTTACACCATGCTCGGCGACAGAACGAGCATCGCCGCGCAGATCGCCCGCAAGCTCGAAGCCCCTGTCGATAACCTGCTGGCCGCAGTGGAGCGTGAAATCGAGCGTCTCCCGAAAGTGACAGGGGCCTCGGCATCCGGCCAGTATGTCTCGCAGAATCTCGGCAAGGTTTTCGACGTGGCCCTCAAGGAGGCCGAAAGCCTCAAGGACGACTATATCAGTTCCGAACACCTTTTCATCGCCATGAGTGAAGCCGGGGTGAAGGTGTCGCAGATCCTTCAGGACGCCGGCATCAGCCGCAATCCCGTTCTCAAGGTGCTCGCAACCATCAGGGGCTCCCAGCGGGTGACCAGCCAGACGGCCGAGGAGACCTACAATTCACTGAAAAAGTATTCGCGCAACCTCAACGACGAGGCGCGCAGGGGAAAGCTCGATCCGGTAATCGGGCGCGACGACGAAATCCGCCGGGTGCTGCAGATCCTCAGCCGGCGCACCAAGAACAACCCCGTGCTGATCGGCGATCCCGGTGTGGGCAAGACCGCTCTTGTCGAGGGTATCGCCCAGCGTATCGTGGCAGGCGATGTCCCCGAAAACCTCAAGAGCAAGCAGATCGCTGCGCTCGATATAGCTCTTCTGGTCGCGGGCGCGAAGTTCCGCGGCGAGTTCGAGGAGCGGCTGAAAGCCGTAGTCAAGGAGGTGCAGTCCGCCGAAGGCGAGGTGATCCTCTTCATCGACGAGATTCACCTGCTGGTCGGAGCGGGTTCGGCCGAAGGCTCCATGGATGCGGCGAACATTCTCAAACCTGCCCTGGCCCGCGGCGAACTGCGCTGTATCGGGGCAACGACGCTCGACGAGTACCGCAAGCACATCGAAAAGGACGCCGCTCTTGAGCGCCGGTTCCAGACCGTGCTGGTCGACCAGCCGAGCGTCGAGGATACGGTTTCCATTCTGCGCGGTCTGAAGGAGAAGTACGAAATCCACCACGGCGTGCGCATCAAGGACGCCGCTCTCGTCGCGGCCGCCGAGCTGTCGAACCGCTACATAGCCGACCGCTTTCTGCCCGACAAGGCCATCGATCTCATCGACGAGGCCTCATCGCGCCTGCGGCTCGAAATCGACAGCAGCCCCGAGGAACTCGACCGGCTGAACCGCGAGATACGCCGCCTGGAGATCGAGCGCGAAGCCCTCAAGCGCGAACTCGAAGCAGGCGGAACAGCGTAAGACGCAGGCAGGAAAATCGCAAGCGGTGGGCGGTGAGCCGCCGGAAGAAGATGCTTCCGCAGCCAGCC
>JAAXXP010000121.1 GCA_013334435.1 Chlorobiaceae bacterium
GCGGAGAGGGAGGGATTCGAACCCTCGAGGGCTGTTACACCCTACCCGCTTTCCAGGCGAGCGCACTAGACCAACTATGCGACCTCTCCGTAATAAATGGCCTGTAATTTACATTCTCTTTTGACTTTTCAAAAACGCAATCCGGATAAAAATGCAGCTAAACACGCTTTTTTATGGCGCTTGACCTCCCGACAGCAAATTTTCATCGGGGGGTTAACAGTGATTAACATTGCCATAGTCCCGGCACTTTTCGTAAATTGGCAGATTCAATTTAGCAGCAATTCTAAACCTGCCTGACGATGACGAAAATACTGTACGAAGCGCTTACGTTCGATGACGTGCTCCTGATTCCCGCATATTCAAATATACTTCCCAAAGAGACCAGGGTCGCCACCCGCCTCACGAAATCCATAGAGCTGAGAATACCGCTCGTCAGTGCTGCCATGGACACCGTGACGGAGTCGCGCCTTGCCATTGCCCTTGCCCGTTCAGGCGGCATCGGCATTATCCACAAGAACCTCTCCATCGAAGAGCAGGCTCGGGAAGTCGCCAAGGTGAAACGTTACGAGAGCGGCATCATCCGCGATCCCTTCACCCTGTACGAAGACGCCACCATGCAGGATGCGCTCGATCTCATGCTGCGTCACTCCATTTCCGGCATTCCGGTTATCGAACACCCGGCCTACGAAGGCGACCCGTCAAAGAAGCTCAAGGGGATCGTCACCAACCGCGATCTGCGCATCAAGCCGTCGCTCGACGCTGGTATCGCAACCATCATGACCAGAAAAAATCTTATCACGGCCAGGGAGGATGTCGATCTTGCATCCGCCGAACAGATCCTGCTGAAAAACAAGATCGAAAAGCTTCTGATCGTCGATGAGGAGAACAACCTGAAAGGACTCATCACCTTCAAGGACATCCAGACCCGCAAGCAGTTCCCCGACGCCTGCAAGGACAGCCAGGGCCACCTCAGGGTCGGCGCGGCGGTCGGCATCAGGGAGAACACGCTGGACAGGGTCAAGGCGCTGGTGGAGGCAGGAGTCGATGTGGTTGCCGTCGATACCGCTCACGGCCACAGCCAGGCCGTTCTCGATACGGTGAAAGCGATCAAGAAGGTCTATCCGAAACTGCAGGTCATTGCAGGAAACGTTGCCACGCCCGAAGCGGTGCGGGACCTCGTCGAGGCAGGCGCCGACTGCGTGAAGGTGGGCATCGGACCGGGCAGCATCTGCACCACCCGCATTGTGGCCGGTGTAGGCATGCCGCAGTTTACCGCCATCCTGAACTGCGCCGGGGAGGCAGCCAGAACGGGTACGCCGATCATTGCCGACGGAGGAATCAAGTACAGCGGCGATATTGCCAAGGCCCTTGCCGCCGGAGCGGATTCGGTGATGATGGGCAGCATTTTCGCCGGCACCGACGAGAGCCCCGGCGAAACGATTCTCTACGAAGGCCGGAGGTTCAAGACCTACCGCGGAATGGGCTCGCTCGGCGCCATGTCGGAACCCGAAGGCAGCAGCGACCGCTACTTCCAGGACGCTTCGAGCGAATCGAAAAAATATGTACCTGAAGGCATCGAGGGGCGTATTCCCTCGAAAGGCAAGCTCGACGAGGTGGTCTACCAGCTTATCGGAGGACTGAAATCGGCAATGGGCTATTGCGGAGTGGGTACGGTGGAAGATCTGAAAAGCAGAACGCAGTTCGTGCGCATCACCTCGGCCGGCCTGCGCGAAAGCCATCCGCACGACGTCAAAATCACCAAAGAGGCCCCGAACTACTCGACCTCGATGTAACCGGAATTTCTCCACTGAAACCATCGCCATGCCGAGAGCGAAACGATTCATACTCTTTGCTTTGCTTTTCATCCTGTTTCTCGGCGGATGCCAGGGAACCAGGAATACAGGACTGACAGAAGAGCAGATAGAAAAACTGGTTCTTGCCGCAAGACCGAACAATCCTTCGCCTGACATCTGGGCGAAGGCAATAAAAGAGAGCCTCGAAGAGCTTGGGCAGCCCGTCGACAAGGAGCATGTTTCTGCCGTGGTGGCGGTCATATCGCAGGTCAGCGGATTCTCGATCGCGCCAAAAAACGCGCGAATGGCCGGCATCCTGCGACAAAAGATAGAGGCTGCCGAATCGAACGAGGTGCTGCGTTTCATTATCGAAAGCAGACTTGATCAGAACGCCTCCAACGGCAGGACATTCCGCGAAAACATCGATTCGGTTGCAAGTGAGCTGGATTTCGAGCGCTGGTATGATGAGTTCACCTCCGCGAGCATAACGAAACCGATTCTTCTCGTGCTCAACAAGGATGCAAGCGATCTGGTCACCACGATCGGTTCGATGCAGGTTTCGGTGAAGTTCGCCGAAGAGTATCCGAAAAAGCCCGGTAACGCCGGGTTCGGAAGCGTGCGCGACATGCTCTACACCTGTAAGGGCGGCGTGTTCTACGGTGCGGCTTATCTGCTCGACTACCAGTACGATTACGATGACTGGAAGTATGTGTTCGCCGATTTCAACGCCGGGCATTACTCAAGCAGGAACGCAGGATTCCAGAAAATGCTGGCGAATCTGACGCACAGAACGGTCACCATGGACGGCGACCTGATGAACTATGAAAACGGCGATATCGCCCCTTCGGTCACCTATGTCACCTTCACCGGCTTCCTGAAGAAAAAGGGAGTGGCGTTCGATGAAGATCAGATCAGGCAGGATTTCTCGAAGGAAAAAAGCCATGATTTCGAGGACACCTGGTCTTATAAGACCATCGCGGAAATGCACAAGCAGAGATTCGGACGCACGATCTACGCTGTCCTGCCCGATATCCCCCTGAACAGTCCGAAATTCACGAGCAAAAACCTGTCCACGAAATGGTTCGCCCAGCGCGTGAAGTCCCGCTTCAACCACTGCATGCGCACACGGATATGAGGTTCGGGGTTATTTCGCACCCATCGTTTATACAGACACGAATCTGCCGGCCATGACAAGAGAAACACGCATCGCGATCTTCACCCTCTGCGCACTCGTTTTGACCTTTTTTCAAAGTGCTTGTTCCCGAAACGACGATTCCGGGCTTGCGGAACAATCGATTGAAAAACTGATTCTCGTTGCCTCTCCGGGTCTCGACTCTCCCGACATATGGGCGAAAGCGATCAAAGAGAGCCTTCAGGAGATCGGCGTACCTGTCAGCAAGGAAAATGCGTGCGCCGTCATAGCTGTCATTGCACAGGAAAGCGGCTTTAAAACCGTTCCCAAAACACCCGGAATGGGCAATATCCTGCGCAGCAAACTGAACAATGCCGGAAGCAATCCCATTGTCCGCTTTATCATTGAATCACGACTGGACCAAAAAGCAGCAAACGGAAACACGTTCCGCCAGAACATCGATCCGATTGAAAGCGAGCGCGATGTGGAACTGTGGTATAACGAATTTATCGCTGCCGATATCACCAAACCGATGCTTCAGGTGCTCGACAAGGATGTGGACGATCTGATCACCACAATCGGATCGATGCAGATATCGGTCAGATTTGCCGGGCAGTACCCTCGAAAACCCGAAAACGTCGAGCATGACGATATCCGTAAAATCCTCTACACCTGCAAAGGCGGAGTATTCTACGGATCGGCTTATCTGCTCGACTTCAGGCACAATTACGATGACTGGAAGTATGTGTTCGCCGATTACAACGCCGGCCACTATGCCTCCCGGAACGTCGGCTTCCAGAAGATGCTGGCAAATCTGACCCGGAAAAACATCGTTCCGGACGGCGACCTGCTCAGCTATAAAGATGGCCATGCCTCCTTCGGGTCCACCTATGGCATCATGATCGACTATCTGAAGGAGACGGGAATGGCTTTCAACGAAGAGGATATCAAAAAGGATTTCCGGAAAGAAAAGAGTTATGATTTCGAGAAAACCTTCTCATACAAAACGATCTCGGCGTTGCACAAATCGAAATTCGGCAGTGCCATC
>JAAXXP010000041.1 GCA_013334435.1 Chlorobiaceae bacterium
GGATTTTCTTACATTTCCCAATCCTGGAAAAACACAATCACAGCACATCTTTGTTATCCTATGCACGATAAAATCAGAATCGCCGCTATTGTCGGGATGGAGCAATGCAACCAGCGGGTATGGCGTGAGGTCAAGGAAAAAATAGGCGCTCACGCGGAACTTGCCCAATGGACCGATCAGGATCTGGAACACCAGAACCCTGAAACTGCAGAATCGATCCGCAATGCCGACTGTATTTTCACGACCCTGATTCAGTTCAAGGGTCAGGCTGACTGGCTGCAGCAGCAGATTGAGCAGTCGCAGGTAAAAACGATTTTTGCCTACGAGTCGATGCCCGAGGTCATGCAGATGACGAAGGTCGGCAACTATGTGGTGTCGGGTGACGGCAGCGGCATGCCCGATATCGTAAAGAAAGTGGCGAAAATGCTGGTGAAGGGACGCGACGAGGATGCGCTGTACGGCTACATGAAGCTGCTCAAGATCATGCGCACCATGCTGCCCCTGATCCCGAAAAAAGCAAAGGATTTCAAGAACTGGATGCAGGTGTACACCTACTGGATGCATCCTACCACCGAAAATCTCGCCTCGATGTTCAACTACATCATGGCCGAGTATTTCGAGGTCGGCATAAAAGCCGAAAAAGTTCAGGAGGTGCCCACCATGGGCTTCTACCATCCGGACGCTCCGGAGTACCTGAAAGATCTTCACCACTACGAGAAGTGGCTGCACAAGCACGACAAGGGCGCATCGAAAAAGCGCAACATCGCCATGCTCTTCTTCCGCAAGCACCTCCTGCAGGAAAAGGAATATATCGACAACACCATCCGCGCCATCGAACAGAAGGGACTCAACCCCCTGCCGGTGTTCGTGATGGGTGTGGAGGGGCACGTCGCGGCGCGCGAATGGTTCACCCACGCCAACCCCGACATGCTGATCAACATGATGGGCTTCGGCTTCGTCGGCGGCCCCGCGGGCGCAACCACGCCGGGAGCATCGAATGCGGCGCGCGACGAGATTCTGGGCAAGATCAACGCTCCGTACGTGGTTTCCCAGCCGCTCTTCATCCAGGATTTCAACTCCTGGAAATCGCAGGGCGTCGTGCCGCTGCAGTCGGCCATGACCTACTCGCTGCCTGAAATGGACGGCGCGGTATGCCCGGTGGTGCTCGGCGCGGTGAAGGATGGCCGCCTGCAGACCGTACCCGACCGTCTCGAACGGCTTTCGGGCATCGCAAAGAAATTTTCCGACCTGCGCTCCCTTCAGAACAAAGACAAGAAGGTTGCGTTCGTGGTATACGACTATCCTCCGGGCATGGGCAAAAAGGCAAGCGCCGCACTGCTCGACGTGCCGAAAAGCATCTATACAATGCTCGAACGCCTGAAGAGCGAAGGGTACGATACCGGCGAACTGCCGGAGTCTCCCGAAGCGCTTCTGGCCATGCTCGACCGTGCGACCGATTACGAAATCCAGGCGCACGAGGCGGACAACTTCTCGATCGACCGCGAAACCTATAACCGGATCACCAGCGATCGCGAGCGGGAGCGCATCGAGGGCCGCTGGAGCGGATTCCCCGGCGACATCGTTCCGGTGGGCACCGACAGGCTCTTTATCGGCGGGCTCCGACTCGGCAAGATATTTATCGGCGTACAGCCGCGCCTCGGCATACAGGGCGATCCCATGCGCCTGCTCTTCGACAAGGAGAACACGCCGCACCACCAGTATATCTCTTTCTACCGCTGGATCAGCCGCGAGTTCGGGGCGAACGCCCTGATCCACGTGGGCATGCACGGCACCGCGGAGTGGATGCCCGGCCTCCAGCTCGGCGTTACCGGCGACTGCTGGTCGGACGCGCTGCTCGGCGAGGTGCCGCACTTCTATATCTATCCGGTCAACAACCCGAGCGAGGCGAACATCGCCAAGCGCCGCGGTTACGCCACCATGATTTCGCACAACATTCCTCCCCTTTCCCGCGCCGGTCTCTACAAGGAGCTGCCCGCCTTCAAGGACATGCTGCACGACTACCGTGAACGCGGCCTCGAAAAGATCGTGGACGTGGAAACCGAGGAGGCCATCATCGAAAAAGCCGCGCAGCTCAATCTTACCGACGACTGCCCGCGCGTGGAGGGCGAAACCTTCACCAGCTTCATCAGCAGGCTCTATACCTACCTGATCGAGCTGGAAAGCCGCCTGATATCCAATTCACTGCATGTGTTCGGCCAGACCCCGCTGCCGGACAGCCAGATTACCACCATCATCGAGTACCTGAAGGTGCGCGGCAACGAAAAGTCGCTCCCCTCGGTCATTCTGCACGCCATCGGCGAAAGCCAGACTTACGGCGATTACGCCTCTCTGGCGACCCGCGCCCGCAAGGGCGAGGAGGCGGCCATGAAGGTGCGCGAAAAGGTTGACGACCTCACCAGGGAGTTCATCGGACAGACCATTTTCGGCAATTCGAACCCGACCACGGTGTTCGGCGTGCTGACCGGCGGAGCGAAACTCTCGCAGGAGCATGCCGAAGCGGTCAACGCATCGCTGAAGGAGGGCAATGCCATGCGCGTGGCCCTTCAGGACAACAGCAACGAAATGAAAAGCCTCCTCTCGGCTCTCCGGGGCGAGTACCTCCCTTCGGGACCGGGCGGCGATCTGGTGCGCGACGGCGCGGGCATTCTGCCGACCGGACGCAACATCCACGCCATCGATCCCTGGCGCATTCCTTCGGAACTGGCCTTCAAGCGCGGCAAACAGATTGCCGAGACCATCATCAGACGGCACTGCGAGGAGAACAGCGGCGAGTATCCCGAAACCATCGCGCAGGTGCTCTGGGGCCTGGACACCATCAAGAGCAAGGGTGAGGCGGTAGCCGTCATCATCCACCTGATGGGGGCCGAACCGGCCTACGACGCCCAGGGCAAGATCAGCCACTACCAGCTCATTCCGCTCGAAAGGCTCGGCAGACCGCGAATCGACGTGCTTATCCAGATCAGCTCGATCTTCCGCGACACCTTCGGCGTGCTGGTCGATCATCTCGACAAACTGGTCAAGGACGCGGCCAAAGCCATAGAGCCGCACGAAATGAACCACATCAGAAAGCATGTGGACGCTGCCATCGCCGAAGGCAAGGACTTCGAAAGCGCCACCTCGCGCCTCTTCACCCAGGCTCCGGGAGCCTACGGTTCGCAGGTGGAGGAGCTGGTGGAGGATTCCGCATGGGAGTCGGAAGAGGATCTCGACAACATGTTCGTCAAGCGTACCGGCTTCGCCTACGGCGGCAACCGCTACGGCGACCAGCAGACCGACATTCTCAAAGGGCTGCTCGGCACGGTGGACCGTGTGGTGCAGCAGGTCGATTCGGCGGAGTTCGGCATTTCCGATATCGACCGCTACTTCTCCTCGTCGGGAGCACTGCAGCTTTCCGCACGCCGCCGCAACCCGAAAGGCGACAACGTGAAACTGAACTATGTGGAGACCTTTACGGCCGACGTGAAAATCGACGACGCCGACAAGGCGCTGAAGGTGGAGTTCCGCACCAAGCTGCTCAACCCGAAATGGTTCGAAACCATGCTCGAACAGGGCCACAGCGGCGCAACGGAAATCAGCAACCGCTTTACCTACATGCTTGGCTGGGACGCCGTCACCAAGGGCGTCGACGACTGGGTCTACAAGGAAGCCGCCCAGACCTATGCCATGGATCCGAAAATGCGGGAACGGCTGATGAAGGTCAACCCGAAAGCGTTCAAGAACATCGTCGGTCGCATGCTCGAAGCCAGCGGGCGCGGCATGTGGAGCGCCGACCCCGACATGATCGAGAAACTGCAGGAGATCTACAGCGACCTCGAAGACCGTCTGGAAGGCATCGAAATCTGACCGGAACGTGACGCCCCTTCCTTATGCGAAGGGGCAACCCATGCGATCAGGACAATCAGGGAAAAGGCACGCTGCACCGGCACCGCGCCTTTTCCTTTTCCGGGAAGAACGGAGAGGCTCCTGCGTTTTCGTTTTCAGCAATCCGTTTGCTATATTAAGCAAAAGGTACTTATGCAGGCAGGCAGAAGCAACATATCGCGGAGTGTCTGGCGTTTTTTCGAGATAGCGCTCTTTTTCGCAATCTCGGTGGTTGGTTTCAACGTCTGCGCCAAGACGACAAATCTCAACTCCAAACTGAAATCCCGATCGCAGCTTCAGGGAAACGGCAGCTGCAACGGCTGGCTCTCATCGAGCCATGAGCTCCACCACACAAGACTCCTGCACGCCTTTTCCGATACCCCCCCAAAAAACAGTGTCGAGAAACTCTCCATTTTCCAGGCGGAGCATTGCGCGCACCGTGGCGCTGTATACGCATTTGCCGCCGCCGCTTTCTGCTGCACGCCGCACCAGCTTCCGCAGGCGCCAGCGATACTGCCCCGCAACCTTCTCCAGCAGAATCCCGTCCTTCTGATTTAAATCGCCAACCTTCCACAGGTCGCGTGCATCTCAGTCCTCAATGCACGAAACCTGAAGCGCCGCGGTGAGCACACTGCGGAAAAGAGGCATGTTTTCCTGTAGCATTTTCATGAAAAACAGCCCTTTAAATAAAGGTTGACCTTATGCATTTTGTGTTCCTTACGATGGAGGCCACCAACAACAGCGCCCTGAAAAGCGCTGCGGAGCGGCTGAACCGGAAATTCGATACCGGCATCGAAGTTTCGATGTTCAATCTTGGCCTCCAGCACGACAGCCTCCAGTGGGAAAAACTGGAAAAAACGTTCCGGACCGCCGATTTCATTTTCGGCTCGATGCTCTTCAGCGAAGAGATCGTGCGGCCGCTTGAACTGCTTCTTGATCAGGCATCCTGCCCGATATGCATCATTACGAGCAACCCGGCCCTGCTCACCCGAACCAGGCTCGGAAAGTTCTCGATGCGCAAGTCGGGAGATGAAGGGGAAAAAGAACCGGGAATTTTCCGGCAGTGGGCGAAGAAACTCAAGCCGAAGCAGAGCCACGGCGAAACCCAGAGGCAACTCGCCCTTGCCCGGAATATCGGAAAAATCATGAAGCACCTCCCCGGCAGGGCCAGGGATATGCATACCTTCATCGCGGCGCACCAGTTCTGGCTGAACGGATCGCGCGAGAACATGGAGCGCTTTCTGAGCCTCATAGCCGACCGCTACGTTCCGGGCTGGAAAGGAAAGCTGCCGCAGGAGGACGCCGTGTTTTACCCGGACGCCGCGCTCTGCCATCCGGAAGCCGCCGAACCCTTCTTTTCGGCAAAGGCCTTCAGGGATTGGCAGCACAAGCACAAGCCGGCATTGAAAAAAGGCCCGGTAGCCATTCTGGCCATGCGCTCGACCGTGCTGAGCCGGAACATGCTGCATCTGGAACACCTTGTCGCTGAACTGGAATCGCAGGGCATAGCCTCCTGCATCGCCTACAGCGGCGGCCTCGATTGCCGCCCGGCGCTCGATCAGTTTTTCGATCCGGAAAAACCCGACAACCTGAAGCCCCAGCTCCTGGTCAATGCGACCGGTTTTTCTCTGGTGGGCGGCCCGGCGGAAAACAAGGCGAAGGAGGCCATCGAGGCCCTGAAAAAACTCGATGTGCCCTGCTATAACCTCATACCGCTCTCCTTCCAGCCCATCGAGCAGTGGAAGGAGAACAGCCTCGGCCTCACGCCGCTGCAGACGGCGCTGTCGGTGGCGGTTCCGGAGCTTGACGGCACCATAGAGCCTCACGTGTATGCCGGAACGGGCAACGACTGCACCATCCCTCTCGAACGGGAGATCAGCGCCATCACCGGAAGAATCGACCGGTTTCTCAGGCTGCGCGCAAAGCCCCCGGCCGGGAAGAAAATCGCCATCGTGCTCTTCAATTTCCCCCCGAATCTCGGCAATGCCGGTACGGCGGCCTATCTCAACGTTTTCGAAAGCCTCCTGCGCCTGCTGCGCGAGATGAAGGAGCGCGGCTACCATGTGGAACTGCCCGAAAGTGTCGAAGATCTCAGGGAGCGCCTGCTCGAAGGCAACCGGCTGATTTACGGTACGGACGGCAACGTGGAGGCCCACCTTGCTACCGAAGAGTACCGGAAGCTTTTTCCGGCATACACCGCCATCGAGCCGTTCTGGGGCGACGCTCCCGGAGAGATACTCTCCGACCGCAACGGATTCCATATACTCGGCTGCTCGTTCGGCAACATCTTTGTAGGCCAGCAGCCTTCGTTCGGCTACGAGCGCGATCCGATGCGCCTCCTCATGGCGAAGGACGCGGCGCCGAACCACGCGTTCGCCGCATTCTACACCTGGCTCGAACGCTGTTTCGATGCCGATGCGGTGCTGCATTTCGGCACGCACGGAGCGCTGGAGTTCATGCCCGGCAAGCAGGCCGGACTTTCGAGGGAGTGCTGGCCGAAACGGCTGATCGGCAACCTGCCGAACTTCTACTGCTACTGCGTCAACAATCCGAGCGAAGGAGCCATCGCCAAACGCCGGGGGCTTGCCACCCTCATCAGCTACCTCTCCCCGCCGCTCGAACATGCCGGGCTCTACAAGGGACTGCGCCGCCTGAAAGAGCTTCTGGCGGCAGCCGGAAAGCATCCGCAGGAGGAAATTTTCGAAGAGATCGCCGCACTGGCGGCCGAGCTGGAAATCGGCAGCGGCAAATCGACGGAGAACCGGGATGAGTATCTTGCCGGGCTCTCGGGCGAGCTCTACCTTGTCGAGGAGCGCATGATTCCCCTGGGCCTGCATGTCATGGGCGAAGCCCCTTCGATAGAAAGCCTCGTCGATCATCTCGCACTGCTTGCATGCCACACCCGCCCGGAACTCGACAACCGTTCGCTGCCCGAACTGATCTGCCGCCATAAAAACCGCGACTACCGGCAGCTTGTTGACGGCATCGGAGAGAACCACAGCGACATGCTGGAGTGGCAGGATATTCTGGCGACCTGCAGGGAGGCTGTCAGGATCTTTACCAGCCACCTTTCAGCACCGACTTCGGAAAACGGTCCGGATATCCGGAGTATCCTCGAAGGGAGCCTCCCGGTAAGAATATCGGAAGCCGACAGCTATCTGAACCGGAAAACCGGCATCAGAAGCGGAGAGATGCAGAAGTTCTGGCATTTTCTCGACGTCGTGCTCGGCAACCTTGCCGAAAACAACGAGCTGCATGCGGTGCTCCGCGCGCTTTCAGGAGGGTACACGGCGCCGTCTCCGGGCAACGACCTGGTGCGCAATCCCGATATCGTTCCGACCGGACGCAACATCCACAGCCTCGACCCCTACAGCATCCCCTCGGCGTTCGCTCGCCAGGCGGGCAGGGCGGCCGCGGATGCCGTGCTCGAAGAGTACCGTAACACAAACGGCTGCATGCCCGAATCCATCGCGATGGTGCTCTGGGGAACCGACAACCTCAAGAGCGACGGCGAAGGCATAGCCCAGGCGATGGCGCTGCTGGGAGCCGTGCCAAAAAACGACGAACTGGGCAAAACCAGCGATGTTGCCCTTATCCCCCTGGCGGAGCTTGGCAGACCGCGCATCGATGTGGTTATCACCATCAGCGGCATCTTCAGGGATCTGCTCGCACCCCAGGTAAGGCTGCTCGACAGGGCGGCAAGAATGGCTGCGGCGGCTGATGAGCCGGAGGAGATGAACTACATCCGCAAACATGTGCTCCGGGAGATGGAGGAGAAAAACTGCTCTTTTTCGGAAGCCTCGAACAGGGTGTTTTCAAACGCTCCCGGCAGCTACGGCGCCAACGTCAATCATCTGGTGGAAAGCAGTTCGTGGGAGGAGGAAGAGCAGCTTGCCGATGCGTTCCTGAGCCGCAAAAGCTTTGCCGTCACGGAGGACGGAAACTGGCAGGAGTGCCCCGAAGCCTTCCGTTCGGCGCTGCGCAACGTCACCCTGACCTTCCAGAATATCGACAGTTATGAAATCGGGATTTCTGATATTGATCATTATTATGAGTATCTTGGCGGGGTTTCCAAAACAGTCGAACATCTGAGCGGTTCGAAGCCCGATATCCTCGTTGGGGATGTCAACGGATTCGGAACGAAACAGCGGATCAGCACACTGGAAAAAATGGTGGCGCTGGAAGCCCGCACGAAACTGCTCAATCCGAAGTGGTATGACGCCATGCTGGAGCATGGCTATGAAGGGGTGAGGGAGATAGAGTCGCACCTCGGCAATACCTACGGATGGAGCGCCACGGCATCGGCGGTAGGCGACTGGACCTACCGGCAGTTCAACGAAACGTTCCTGCAGAACCCTGAAATGCTTGAACGGCTGACCGAACTGAATATCCATGCCGTAACCGCCATGACCAGACGGCTTCTGGAAGCGAACGCCCGGGGTTTCTGGAACACCGACGAAAAAACCATCGAGGATCTTCAGCGGCTGTACGAAGATCTCGAGTCGAGGGTTGAGGGAATCGGGAACACCCATGAGTGAACCGGATACACAGTAACACTACTTTCAACGTCAAAAACCGAAACATGAGCAGCTCCTCTTTCAATGCCGAAGAACACAAAAAAATGCTTCGCTCGTATTTCAACGGCCAGGGCTTCCAGCGCTGGGCCTCGATTTACGGAGACGACAAACTCTCAACCGTACGCAACACCGTCCGACAGGGACATGCGGTCATGATGGACCGGGCGTTCGAATGGCTGCAGCAGCTCAATCTCCCCCAGGGAGCTACCGTGCTCGATGCGGGCTGCGGAACCGGACTGTTCAGCATAAGGCTCGCCAAAGCCGGCTACAGGGTGAAGGCTGTCGATATCGCGTCGCAGATGGTGGAGAAATCGAAGGCGGATGCAACGAAAGCGGGAGTGGCCGGAAACATCGATTTCGAGGTCAACACCATCGAGTCGGTCAAAGGCACGTACGACGCGGTCGTCTGTTTCGATGTGCTCATCCACTATCCGGCGGAAGGGTTCCGGCAGGCGTTCGGAAACCTGAGCAATCTGACGAAAGGGCCGGTGATCTTCACCTATGCGCCCTACAACAACATCCTCGCCTTCCAGCACTGGCTCGGCGGCTACTTCCCGAAAAAAGAGCGCAGGACAACCATTCAGATGATCCGGGGCGAAGAGATGCAGAAAGCCATGACGGAAAACAGGATGACGGTGAAAAACAGCGAAAAGGTCAGCTTCGGGTTCTACCACACCATGCTGATGAACACCTCGCGCCGGTAAACGGATGAAGAAAACCGTATGACAATGTTATAAATAAATCGTAAATTGGTTGTTCAGGGATTTTTTATTGAAACATCACGGGTTAGGTATGTTTCACCGCAGCTTTCCCTATTTTTGTAAAAAACACACATATCTGGAGGGTGGATACCGATGAAAATACTGATGATTCAGCCTAATTATCATTCAGGTGGAGCTGAAATTGCCGGTAACTGGACGCCAAGCTGGGTAGCCTATATCGGTGGCGCCCTGAAAAAGGCAGGGTTCGAGCAAATTCGTTTTGTTGACGCCATGGCCGACGACCTCCCGGATGACCAGATTGAGGAAATTATCCGGAAGAACAAGCCGGATATCGTTATGGCGACCAACATCACGCCCTCCATATTCAAGGCGCAGGACATCATGAAAATCGCCAAGAAGGTGGATCCGAAGATCAGAACCATCATGGGCGGTATTCATTCGACCTTCATGTATCCCCAGGTACTGACCGAAGCGCCGGAAACCGATTACGTGATCCGCGGTGAAGGCGAAGAGGTTGCCGTAAACCTGGTCAAGGCCATCGCGGCAGGAAACGACCGGGAGGTCCGAGGCGACATTACCGGCATCGCCTACAACGACGAGGAGGGCAAGGTGTTCGCCACCGCAGCCCATCCGGTCATCGAGGACCTCGACACCCTGACACCCGACTGGAGCCTTTACGACTGGGACAAGTATATCTATACTCCGCTCAACTGCCGTCTTGCGGTACCGAACTTCGCAAGAGGCTGCCCCTTTACCTGTACCTTCTGCTCGCAGTGGCAGTTCTGGCGCCGTTACCGCGCCCGAAGCCCGAAGCATTTCGTCGATGAGATCGAAATCCTGGTCAAGAAATACAATGTCGGCTTCTTCATTCTCGCCGACGAGGAACCGACCATCAACAAACAGAAGTTCGTTGCCCTCTGCCAGGAGCTTATCGACCGCAAGCTCGGCGTGACCTGGGGCATCAACACCCGCGTGACCGACATCATGCGTGACGCCGATCTGCTGCCGTTCTTCCGGAAGGCCGGCCTGGTGCACGTCTCGCTCGGCACCGAAGCGGCAAGCCAGATGAACCTGAACCGTTTCCGCAAGGAGACCACCATCGAAGAGAACAAGTTCGCCATCAAGCTGCTCCAGAAAAACGGCATCGTGGCCGAAGCCCAGTTCGTGATGGGCCTCGAACACGAGACTCCGGAAACCATCGAGGAGACCTACCAGCTCTGCAAGGACTGGGATCCCGATATGGCCAACTGGACCATCTACACGCCATGGCCGTTCTCCGATCTCTTCAAGGAGCTCGGCGACAGGGTGGAGGTGCGCGACTATTCGAAGTACAACTTCGTGTCGCCCATCATCAAGCCGGACAACATGGAGCGCGAGGATGTGCTCAAGGGCGTGCTGAAGTCCTATGCACGTTTCTACGCGCGCAAGACCTTCTTCGGTTATCCGTGGATCAAGGATCCCTATGTACGCAAATACATGCTCGGATGTCTGAAAGCGTTCGCACAGACCACCATTACGAAGCGTTTTTACGATATCGACCGCGTGAAGACCAAGAACCGCAAGATCGAGATCGATCTCGGCTTCGACAAGTCGAGGATTCTTACCCAGGAAGAGGTGAAGAACCTGAAGGAGCTCCGCCCGGAAATGGTTGCCGACATGAGCTTCGGTCTGAAAGAGGCCGGCTACCAGCGCGAGCACGACGAGCACGACTGGGATGCCTTCGACGAAACCACCATCAAGGACCGTACCTCATCGACGGTGCGCAACTGCTGATCGGTCGTTCGTCCGCAGAAAACAGAAAAACCCTCCGGATTCCGGGGGGTTTTTCATTGCAGTGCTTTTCAGAGAGGCTCACTTCACCTCGATCTCCTTGCCTTTTTTCGGCTCGGACTCTTTTTTCGGAAGCGTTATTTTCAGCACCCCGTTGTCGTAGGCGGCTTCGATAGTTTCACCGTCTACGTTATCGCCGACCGAAAAGCTTCTGCTCATGCTTCCCCAGCTCCTCTCGATACGGTGATACCCTTTTTTCTTCTCCTCCTCCTCCTGCTTGCGTTCCGCGCTGATGCACAGCACATCGTCTTCCATCGAGACCTTGACGTCCTCTTTTTTCATGCCGGGCATATCGGCGGAAACATAGATCGCCTTTTCGTCCTCGCTGATATCGACCCTGAACGAAGGCGTTATCATCGAAGAAAAGAAGGGCGACACCTTGTCGTTGAAAACATCCTCGAACATCTTCAGCGGGTCTCTTCCGTAAAGTTTCAGTGACATGGCAGCATCTCCGTTAAAGGTTAAAAAGCCGCATTCTTTTCATTGAGGGTACTTTAAAAAACAATGTGCCGACAGGAAAAATTCCCGCGCCGCAAGGAGGACATTCCGATACGGTTGACTCGGCAATACAACGCAATCGTATCAATTCACGACAGACCGATACGTTTCACCGCCCATAAAAAAATGGTTTCGCATTCTTCCGGTGAAACGCGATAAGTCGCATTTTAAAAATATGTTACCATATAAATGGATTGGATTTATCCAGGATAATTCCATTCTGGCACGGTTATTGTTTAATCATTATCAGAAACAGTAAAAAAACATAGAAAACAAACATCAACAGAATACAACAACAACAGGGAGGACCCCCGCCATGACCATCATCAACAACATCAGAAAAGCGCTCGTTGGAGCAGCAATCATCGCAGCAACATCCCCTGCAGCAGAAGCGGTAGTCGCTTTACCCCCGGCCGGAGCATCAACCAAAGGTACTGCCGACGTCGTGGTCAACGTGCCCGACTTCATCATTCTGCACTACTACTCGGCATTGACCCTGAATTTCGCCACGCCTGAAAGCCTGACTGTCGATGAAGGCTCCAACACAATGGATGTAGCCTGGGATGGCGCGGTAAGCAACAACAGCGAGCTTGACGGTAAAAACCTGAAGGAAGCGGAGCTGGAACTTGACGGCACCCTCACCACCGTAAAAATTCCGAACGTCTGGGCTGTAAGGGGATTTTCGGAAAACGGCAAAGCCGGAGTGGGCATAACGATACCTGAAGGCGGCGACACGCTGACAAGAGACAGTTCGACAATCGGCCTCTCCAATGCGAAGGTAACCAGAGACAAGGAATCGGCTTCATCGATAACCGTGCCTCTGAACGGTATCGCAAGGAGCTCGGCAACCCTGGGCGGCGTTGCAATGGACCTCGACTTCAGCAAGACGAGCCGTTCGGGCGAACACATCGGCGGCAAATATGTCATCACCGCCGTGACCATGTAAACAAGGCGGTCCGGCTTCTTCAGCAGGAAAAAAAAGGCTCCCTTGAAGGGGGCCTTTTTTTTGCACCATGAGTCACCGTTTCTTCAGGCTTTCGCTCCGGAGAGCGCCGTGCCGATACCGAGCAGATCGGCGATGTTTGCGCCGGAATCGATAACCGGCCTGATGACGGGTTCCGCACAGGTCATGATGGTGGTTACGCCCGGGCCGTGACCTGCTTCGAGACAGTCGCTGTGCACCACGATGCCGATCGATACGGAGCCTTTCCGGTAAGCCCTGCCGTAACGGTTGTCGTGGTCGAGAAGGGCGACAAAATCGCCGAAACGTATTTTGTCGATGCCGTACTCCCTGACCGTTTCGGCATCGCTGGTCATGATATCGTAATCTCCCTTGGCCACGTGGGCGGAACCGATTCCGGAACCCATGCAGACTGCAGGAACGATGGTTGTGACGGGAACTTCGAGCACACCGTCCTTCGCCTCCCTGATCTTCAGTTTTTCGAGAAGTGAGGGATCGAGATTGAAGAGCGCGACCGACGGATAATCGAGCAGTTTCAGCCCCTGTCCTTTGGCGCGAATCATGATGGTATCGGCGTAGGTAAGTTTTTCCTTGACGGCGCGGGGAAATTCCACGATGAGATGTTCGGAGCCTCCGTGATGGCCGATAACCGTGCCGCACTCCCCTTTCGCCTCGCCGGCCGTTATGGTTGCGCTGTTGCCGACACAGGAATAGAGCTGCAGCCCGATATTGGGATGCTCGAACGGCTTCTGGGTATCGGCCGTGCAGCTCACTCCGGGCTCGATGTGGTCGCCTGCCCAGCCGAATGCCGGATCGCCGACCTGCACGTTGAGGGTTATCCCCCCGATGGAGGGAAGAAGAAACGGATTTCCCTGGTGATCGACCTCCCAGTTGCCTCTGGTTCTCGGCTGACCGGGCTGGCATTGCAGAAGAAATTCAACAAGAGCGGATTCATTGGTTTTCAGCATGGTAAACATCGTTTGTTGTAAAAAAGTCAATCGTCCAGACCGGGACGGCGAAAAGCTCTCGCTGCGGGAAACAGGACCTCCACCGATTTGCGGAGTCGGTCGAGATGGAGGAGCAGCGGAAGCACATCGTCCTCATAGCGGGGATATGCCTGGTAGACGAGCCCCCATGCTGCAAGAGAACGGTCGATGGCGATCAGCACCGTTTTGGCCGTTCCGTCTGCGGCCTCCCCGACCGGCAGACCAGAGTCGGAAGTCAGGCCGACTTCGATGGCCCGGACCAGTTTCGGATAGAGAAAATAGTGATATTGCCGGATTATTTCCCCGGCTTCTTCAGGAAGCGGAGGCCATATTCTGTCGGAACTTTTCCACTGGTCGAGCATCCCTGCATATTCGAGCGCACTCAGGGAACAGGGGTGCTCACGGGCGGAACGGTGCAGGTAAAGGTCTGCAACCCCAGGCGTCAATGGCTGGGTGGCGGCCTGCAGGCTTATGCGATGCACGGCCGCCGCGAGCCCGCGCTGCATCTGCATCCAGAATTCCGCGTTGAAAATATCGGATTCGCCGGAAGCGACCTGCGGCGACTGGTGCTGTTCAAGATGGTAGTGACGGCAGCGCGACGTAAACGGACAACGCTCGCACCACCGGTCGCAATAGCGGTCGATTTCCGGTATGAAGCTGCTGGAAAGAGACATGGTTTTGCATTTTCAGGTGGCGCATCACTCCCGGAACGAGCCGGGAAAGCAATGATAACATACCTTCCGGAAGAAAAAATCCCCTTTACAGCGTAACCGGAAAGTAATTAAATTATTTTTCTGAAAACATATGCTTAACTTGGAAGCCTTTACCCGATGAATAACGCTACTGCTGAATGCCGTACATGAAAACGCTTACGTATGAAAACACTCAAACCGTTCCTGACAGCTGCAGCCGTACAGCTTAAAGAGTATCTGAGCCGCGCCGAACGCTCGTTCTGGCTTCCTTTTTCCGCGGCATCCCTTGTCATGATCTTTTTCATTTTCACCATCTTCAGCTCCGAACCCGGCACCTATACAGATGAACTCGGCTTTACCGGCGATGACGATTATGTCGTTATCGAGGATGCATCCGAAATCAGAAAACCCTCCATAGACAAAAAAACCGTACAGCCCGGTCAGTCGCTCTACACCATTCTCACCTCGAACGGCCTCACTCCGGCGGATGTCGACGCCATTGCCGGTCAGCTCAAGGGCAGGTTCTCGATCCGGGGATTCCGTCCCGGCCAGAATTATGAAATCGAAAAAAGCGGCGCCGGCATTTTTCAGCGATTCACCTATTTTCAGGACCGCGCCGTAACCATACATATCGAACGGGAAAACGGCAGCGGAGAGCTGAGGGTGCGACGTGACGCCAAGGAATATGAAAACCGCCTCGCCTCCATCGAAGGGTCGGTGTCGAAAACCCTCTCTTCGGAACTTGCCCAAAGGGAACGTTCCGGACTGATGCGCCCGGTACGAAAACTGTTTGCCGGACGCCTGAACTTCAAGCGTGACATCAAGCCCGGCTCGGACTTCCGCCTGCTCTTCGAAGAGAAATGGCTCGATGATGAATTTATCAGCACCGGCAAAATCATTGCCGCCGAAATTTCGGTAAACAAAAAGAGCTACACCGCATACCGGTACACCGATTCTAACGGCAAAACCGGGTATTACGACGAGAAGGGCAATGCGCTCGAGGCATCAGAAAGAACCGCGCAGTTCGTTCAGCCCTGCAGTTATTCACGAATTTCAAGCGGCTACGGCTACAGGATTCATCCTATCCGCAGAACGCGCCACTTCCATGGCGGGGTGGATATGGCCGCACGATCCGGCACTCCGGTAAAAGCGGTCGCTGACGGAACCGTGATTTTCAGAGGCCGCAAAGGCGGAGCCGGCAACATGCTTACCCTGAAGCATCCGGGAGGATACCACAGCCAGTACCTGCACCTGAGCCGCTACAGCCCGAAAGCCGCCAACGGCGGCAGGATCCGCCAGGGAGAGGTTATCGGCTATGTGGGCTCGACGGGAAGTTCAACCGGCCCGCACCTCGATTTCCGCATGATCCATAACGGCAAGCCGGTCAATCCGCTTGCCGCGCTTTCGGCCTCGAAGCCGGAACCCGGACTCTCAAGACGGGAAAAAGCCAACCTGCTGGCTGAGATTTCAGTGATGAAAGCGCAGCTCGACAACAGCCGGGTGCTTGTTGCCGGAAACGTGAAAAAATCCGTTTCGGTTATGTAGGATACCACCGGAGGGACGGCTTGCCGTCCCTCCGGTTTCCCTTTGGGGGGAGACCCTCCGCTCTGCCGACATGCCCAGGGGCTGGAAAATGGGACTGATGGGACGAATAGGACCCATGGGACCTATGGAACTCCCATGACTGATCCCGGAATTTTTCATACAACCGTTCCCTTCCTATCGAAAATCTCTTCCCGATTCCCGCGCTACCGATATATCGTCCCTACGG
>JAAXXP010000122.1 GCA_013334435.1 Chlorobiaceae bacterium
GCCGACTCGTACTCATCGAGGGAAAGAGCGGCCTCCCGGTACCGCCTGCGCAGCGAACGAAGCCGGGGCGTCTGCGGCAACGAGCCGATCATCGTGACAGGAAGGAGCGGCAGATGCAGCAATTCCTGCTGAATGACCGCCCGCTCATGAAAGGGTTCAGACCTGCCGACCCTCTGACCGGCAAATGCCTCGACCCGTCTGCATACCTCATCGTTGGAAAGAAACGGCGAATGCGCCCGCTCGTCCGACGCCTTCAGATGGTCGGAAAGCGCATGGAACGCTCCGTCCGAAACCTCTTCGCCCATAAGATCGGCAAGCAGCCGGATTTCATCGAGTTTCTGGCGCGCAAAGGCAAGCCATGGCCTGAGAAAAACCGGCAGCGGACCGTTTTCGGGCTCGAGCGAGAGATCGTATGGAACATGCAACAGGGAGCACGACGAGGAAACCATGACGCGCTCTCCGCCAAGCGACTTTACGGCCAGACCGAGCAGGCCGAGAGACTCTTCGAGCCTGCCTTTCCAGATGTTCCTTCCGTCGATGAGCCCGAGCGAAAGGTTCATGGCTGCCGGAAGAAGATCGAAGAGAAGCGGAAGATCAGGAAAGCCGCGCAGGGCATCGACATGCAGGGTATCGACCGGCAGCGAGAGCGCCGTCCGGAGATTGTCGCCGAGACCTTCGAAATAGGTGGCGAGCAGAAAATGCATATCCGGAAAATGCTGCTTCAGATACCGGTAAACCTCTCGGTAAGCCTCGCGCGTCTTCCCGTCGAGATCGGTTACCAGAAAAGGTTCGTCGAACTGCAGCCAGAAACAGCCGGCATGGCGCAAATCCTCGAGAATAGCCACATAAACCGGAAGCAGGCGTTCGATGAGATCGAGACGGTTAAAGCCCTCCCCTTTCTCCCGCCCGAGCAGGAGATAGCTCATCGGCCCGATCAGGACCGTCTTCGGCGCAGCCACCCCGAACGCTTTGGCTTCAAGAAACTCTTCGACGGCTTTCCGCGAAGAGTAGCAGAAGTGCTGCGTTGCGGTGAATTCCGGAACAAGGTAGTGGTAATTGGTATCGAACCATTTGGTCATCTCCATCGCCTTCACGTCGAAACCGGACTGCTGGTAGCCCCGGCACATGGCGAAATAGAGATCGAGATCGGAGAGATGCTGCCGGAGTGGCGCGTAGCGTTCAGGAACCGCGCCGAGCATGAAGCTCATGTCCTGAACCTGATCATAGAGGGAAAAGTCGTTGCTCGGTATCAGGTCCATTCCGGCATCCTGCTGAACCTTCCAGCGATACTGTTTTTCGTCAAGCGAAGCTGCAAGCAGGGCCGTTTCGTCGAGAGCGCCCGCCCAATAGCGTTCGCAGGCTTTTTTCATGCCTCTGGAGGCGCCGATACGAGGATAGCCAAGTGCGTGTGTAAGCATACGTCTGTGGTGTGTTGACCAACCGTTTTGTACGCTTACGCGGGAAAAGAATCGTAGGAGGGATAAAAGCCTGCAGGAAGAAGCACCTGAAGCCGTAATCGCTCATAAATGCTTTGTTCCGCGAAAGCATGTTACAAGAAAAGAAGCGGGACAGGTCTCCTGGCTTGCCGGTTCTGCAGCACCTTCCCATTCCTCATCTTTCGGAACAGTGGTATAACGCTGCACAACACTCGGTCGGCTTTACAGTTGCGCGTCAGCTCACGATTTTCACGTGATTCCCTATTAAACCCTTTTTATGGGGTATCCAGCTTCATCAGTAAAAAAAGAACAGTTCAAACGAATGTAAAAAAATAATTCAATAACCGTCAACGATTTTAACGCCGTGCAGGATTGACCGCAGCCACCACCCCCACGCTTCCGCCCACCGCCCACCGCTCACGATCTTCCCCCATCAGCCTGTTCAGCAAAACCCGTCCGCAGATTCATTCGCCGTAGTTACTGATCAATCGCGTCCCGACCACAAGAAAAACAAGCGTGTAGACGCCCATCGCCAGCAAGGAAACGAGCGCCGGGGTATCGAACGAGGTCTTGCGTATCAGGATATTCGTATGGCTCAGCGGAAACAGGTAGATGAACCACTTCAAGGCCACAGGGACTCGGTCCAGCGGGAAAAAGGTGCCGCTGAAGAACGACATGGGAAGAATCAGGAAATTGTTGTACGTCGAGGTTTCTTCATGACTTTTGGCCACCATGCCGATAATCACGCCAAGACAGGCAAACATGAAACAGTTCAGCAGGGTAGCCAGAAGCAGAAACGGGGTCAGGGTGAACGAACCGTGCAGAAACAGGCCCATGCCGATCAGGAGCGAGGCGGCGAAAAGCCCTTTGACCATGCCGGCAAGAACCTCGCCAAGCATGATGCCGCCTGCTGTAATCGGGGCCTGAACGAGCACCTGAAAGGTCTTGAAATAGACCCGGTTCAGATTAAGGGCTCCGGCGATCCAGCTGTATGAATTGGTCATGGAGCTCATGGCGACCAGTCCGGGAATCAGAAAAGCAAGATAGTCCCCGCTGGAAAGATGCACGTTGCGGCCAAGACCGAAACCGAAAACGATCAGGTAGATCAGCGGCACCATCATGGCCGACACCAGATAACTCACCTTCAGCAGCTTTCTCTTAAAAAGCAGCATTTCCCTCAGAAACACGGGATACCAGCCGGTCAGGTTCATTCGATTCGTTCTCCGGTCAATTTTATGAAAACATCTTCAAGATTGGTTTTTCTTACCGTTCCGCCATTTTCCAGACCGCAGACGATTTCATGCGCCTCCTCCCGGCTGTTGGCGGAATGCTGAATCAGGTTGCCGGCATCGTCGATCTGGTCCACGGCATAGGCTCCGACCATGTTCATCAATGCCGATGGCGTGTCAAGGACCATCAATTGGCCCTTGCGCAGAATCCCGATGCGGTCACAGAGCATTTCCGCCTCTTCGATGTAATGGGTAGTCAGAAAGACGGTTCGGCCCGATTTTCCGATTTTTCGGACAATCTGCCATAGCTGGCGTCTGATCTGCGGATCGAGACCGATGGATGGTTCGTCGAGAAACAGGACTGCCGGATCGTTCAGGAGCGCACGGGCAACCATCAGACGGCGTTTCATGCCTCCGGACAATCCGCTGACAAGAGCATCACGCCGGTCAAGCAGCTCCACATCACGGAGAGCCTCGCCGATTCGCTGCCGGAGATTGTCAATCCGGTACAGTTTCCCATAAATCCGCATGTTCTCTTCGACCGTCAGTTCACGGTCGAGATTGTTTTCCTGCGGAACGATGCCGATCAGCGATTTGATCTGAAACGACTTGCCGCCGACATCATCTCCGCCGATGGCCGCACTGCCGCTGTCGGCGCGCGTAAGACCGGTCATGATGCGTATCAGGGTGCTTTTTCCTGCGCCATTCGGCCCTAAAAGCCCGAAAATTTCGCCTTTTCCAATCGTAAACGACACACCGTCAAGAGCCTGAACGCTTCCATAACGTTTGCGAATGTCGTTGATCCGGATCATGTTCACTTCAGATTCTTTCATTCCTGGCCATGTTGATGCGGGTTCATCATTTCCACAATCGTTTCGGCTCCGCCGGGCAGCAGCAGGATCACCGACATGAGCAGCGGTATAAACAATCCGGCCCATGAATTTTTTATCATCGAGGCCACACCGTCGAGCGCATTAAGCGGACCGCGCGTCATGCCCGGCAGACCGTTTTCCGCCTCGGCCTTCCTGTCACTCAACTGTTTCTCCAGAGTGGAAAACTGGTCAGTGTATTACCTTCAAGGGCAAACGTTTCACTGGCAAACCATCGGCAGTTGCCCGGATCCGGACAGACATCAAAGCATGAAAGATCAACCCAGTC
>JAAXXP010000042.1 GCA_013334435.1 Chlorobiaceae bacterium
GATCGGACTGATCTTGCTGATTACATGCTGGGGCGGCAGGATTCGAACCTGCGGATGTCGGCTCCAAAGGCCGATGCCTTACCGCTTGGCGACGCCCCACCGTTACATGCAGGCCCTGATAATACGGATAATAACGGAAAATCACAATACGGCATAAATCCGGAGAAGGTCGTGACGCTTCAGGAAATCCCGCATGCTGTTTTCTTGTTCGAACAGGCTTATATTCCGGCAAATCATTATGTTTCAGTTATGGTCAAAGTCAAAATCTGCGGCATCAGAAGCCTTGAAGATGCCCTCTGCGCCTGCGAGGCGGGAGCGGATGCGCTCGGGTTCAATTTCAGCAGCCAAAGCCCCCGGAATATCGGGCCTGAAGATGCGGCGGCAATCATTGCGGAACTGCCGCCCTTCATCGCCTGCACGGGAATCTTCGTTGAACACTCCCCCCTGGAAATCAACTCGATCTGCACCAGATGCCGGCTGCAGGCTGCCCAGCTGCACTCCAGCCGCTATACGGCGGAAACCGCAAGGGCCGTCACCAGCGTCAGGGTTATCCGGGTTTTTCGTCCGGAACCCGGCTTTGATATCGCAATGGTAAGAAAATTTGCCCGGGAAAGCGGGGTCAACAGTTTCCTTTTCGATGCTTACCGGCCGGAAATGGAGGGCGGCACCGGCGAGCGGATAGAACAGGGGATGGCGGCGGCGATCTTCGAAGAGCTCAGGGGATTCGGCTACGCAATCCTTGCCGGAGGCCTCAACCCTGAAAACGTAGCTTCAGCAGTGCAGCTGACACGACCCTGGGCGGTAGACACCGCAAGCGGCGTTGAATGCTCTCCCGGCATCAAAAGCCCCGAAAAAATCAGGGCATTCATCGATGCGGCAAAAAACGCCTGAACAGTAAGGCGGCTCAACTCTGAAGCACCTGCCTGAGAATCAGCTCGGAAGCCGTATCGGGAAGCTCCATGGTAATGAGATGGCCGCACTCCGGCACGCACACGTAACTCCCCTTCTCGGTCATCTCCTGCAGTCTGCGGGTATTCTCACAGGTCATGATGGCGTCGCCTTCACCGGCGACAAACAGCACCGGCATATCGACTGCCCTGACCATATCGGGCACCGAATCCGTAATTTCAAAAGAGGTGATCTGGCGAGTCGTCTGCTCGATGGCTTCAGGTGCGCAGAGGCCGAGGCTCTTGAAACCGATGAGAATATCGTGCAGCATGACCGTGTTCTTTGCAAGCACAAGACGGGCGAAAATATATGCGGGAAGCCACCAGGTCAGACCTCTCAGCAGGTTGTTGAACATGAAGGTGAGCGAGGCTGGAGCCACGACTGAAATAAAGGCGTTGTTCGGCAAATAACCGAAATTGAAAAAGGTCATCGAAAGAATCCGTCCGGGAGCCGAACGGGCATAGTCGAGCGCGACAAAAGGACCGAACGAAAACGCTGCGATGTGGAACCGTTCGAGGCCGAGCCTGTCGACAAGCAGGCCGAGATCCTGCGCAAAAAAGTCGATGTGGTAGTGGTTCCGGGGATCCTTGTCCGACCAGCCGTGACCTCGCATGTCGTAGGCGATGGTCCTGATTCCCCGGCTGTTCAGATCCCTGATGACGTGATGCCACCACATCCACCAGCAATCCCATCCGTGAATGAGCACCACAACCGTTTTCGCATCGGCGGGACCGGAATCGTGGTAATGATGTACAATACCGTTGAGATCGACAAAATGGCTCTTCTCCATGAGCTCGAGTTCGTAACGCGCACGCTTGACTTCCGAGGTGGTGGCGGCATTGAGCTGTTCAAGAAGTTGCTGACGGTAGGTACTGAACTTGTCGGTGGCCAGAGGCGGGAGAGATTGCTCCATAACGATACTGCTGAAGTTATAACGAACTGCAGAGATTAACCGAAAGGCAATTTAAAATATACAAAAGGAATCCCGTGATTGTTACGAAAATATCATTCACGCGGCGGCATATGGGCATCAGGGCGAACCACCGCGTGCATGTGCGGTTAGAACTGCCTCGAAGGTGCGGCGGGAGGCGTTTCGAAGAAGATCTTTTCGCATTCACGGCGGATGATCTCCTGCTGTTCGAGAATCAGTTCCGGATCGACGGTGAAATGGTTGAGCAACTGTGAAAAGATCTGGATGGAGGTTTCAAACTTTTCGGTCACAACAACATCGGCTCCCGCTTTATAGAGACTGTCAACCTCGTCGAGCGTTCTTGCCCTTACGATGACAAACGCCTTGGGGTTGATTTCACGGATCACCGGAATGCATTTGCGCACAGCGCCGTTGTCCGATATGCCGAGCACAACGGCACGGGCATGATCGATCCCGGCCCTCAGAAGCGATCTCTTCTCCGTACAGTCGCCGTAATAGATCGGCTCACCTTTGCGGCGCATGGTTCTGACGATTTCACGGTCAACCTCGAGCACCGAATAGGAGATATTGGTCGCATGCAGCACCGCTGCGACATTCTGCCCGTTGACGCCGAAGCCGATGATTGCCGCGTGAATCTCCCCCGCGCAGATGATGGTGCTGTCGGCAGGGCGGACCGGGACGGCTCCGGAATCCCTGTTCGGAAGCGGAATGAAACCCAGTACGGGAGCGACCTGATCGGCAACCTTGGGAGCGATTGCGATCATGGCCGGAGTGACGATCATGGTCACCACGATAATGGCGAGCATGGCCTGAAACACCTCGTTGGTGATGATCCTGTTATTCAGGCCGGATTCCGCCAGCACAAAGGAGAACTCCCCGATCTGGGCGAGCGCCATGCCGGCCATCATGCTTACCCGAAGAGAGTAGCCGAGAAAAAGCGACACGCCGGCAACAAGCAGGCCCTTGACAAACAGGACGCCGAGAGCGATTGAAACAAAAAGCGGCAGATTGATCACCTTCACGTCGAGCAGGAGACCGACAGAGATGAAAAAGATGCTGGTGAACGCCTCACGGAACGGATCGATGGTGATACTGATCTGGTGGCTCTCGTCGGTACTCGCGATCACCATACCGGCGACAAAAGAACCAAGTGCAAGGGAGAGGCCGGCAAGCGACGTCAGATAAGCTGCCCCGAAACAGATGACCAGCGCCCCGATAACGAGCACCTCCCGGGCATGCAGCGAAGCGATCAAACGCACCATTCGCGGCATGAAAAGCCTGAAACCGGTAAAAATAACGGCGCCGAAAAGCAGTATGAATCCGACTTTTCTGAAAATATTCTCGACGGATGGAGTTACATCGGGGCTGAGAAAGTTGATGCCGATCATCAGCGGAACGATGGCTATATCCTGAAAAATCAGGATGCCGAGAGCGATCTTGCCATGCGGCAGTGCCAGCTCTTCGCGGTCGGTAAGTATTTTCAGACAGATAGCCGTACTGCTGACGGAAAACGTGAAACCCATGAATATTGCCGCCTCGACAGTAATGGATTTGCCGATACTGTAAAGAAACCAGTAGGCCAGACAGCTGAGGGCAAGTCCGGTAACGAGAATCTGCACGACCCCGCCAACCAGCACGATTTTTTTCAGTCTTTTGAGCTCTTCTACGGAAAACTCCAGCCCGATGGTAAAAAGCAGCAGAATCACACCCAGCTCGGCAAGCGTTCCGATCAGCTTCTCGTCATACACGGCGCCGATGCCGGAAGGGCCGAGAACGATACCGGTAAAAATCAGACCGATGACCGGCGGAATCCTGAGCCGCTGAAAAATCAGGATAATGGCGATTGCCAGTACACCGATAAGCACCAGTTCGCCGAGAAAATCAAATTCGTGCATAAAAAAACTGCGGATTCAAATCGCCAACTGTTTCAGGGGGGTCCGCACAAAACATTGCGGCTTTTCGGCCGGAGCAGAAGATCATTGCGCCTGCAGGAGCGGGCCCTTTATTTTAGTTACAAAATATCAGGCAGGTAAAGAAGCGAAAAGGCGGTCTTTTCAACCGCCTTTTCATGCAAATATCCGGAAAAGAATCAAACCTGAACATACACCGACGATTTCGCTCCGCAGATGGGGCACTTTTCCGGAGGATTGCCCAGCTCGATATGACCGCAGATGGGGCAGAGCCATACTTCGGTTGCGGTGATATCCTGACCGTTCTGCACCGCGTCCATGGCTTTCCGGTAGAGTTCGGCATGCACCTGTTCGGCTTTTACGGCGAAAGCGAACATGCGCTTTGCCGGGTGGTCTTCGGCTATTGCCTGTTCAAGCATGGGGGGATACATCTCGGTATGCTCGTAGGTCTCTCCTCCGATTGCGGTCAGCAGGTTTTCAGCGGTCGAACCGATGCCTCCGAGAGCGGCAAGATGGCCTTCTGCATGGATCAGCTCGGCCTGTGCGGTTGTTCTGAAAAGCTTGGCGACGTTGACAAAACCTTCCCGCTCGGCCTCCTTGGCGAAAGCAAGGTATTTCTGGTTTGCCTGGCTCTCACCGCCAAATGCTTCCTTCAGGTTCTCTTTCGTTGTAGGCATGGTTGTGCACGTTTATGATTGTTCTTCGAGATTGTTTGTGGAATGGGTGGATTGCTGTAAAAACAGGCTGGTTCCAGCTGAAAACAAGATATAAACAAGAGTAATAATGATTCGCAAATAATCCAAAAAGAAGGGTAACTAACGGTTTTTTTTATAATAGCCTTTCGAACGGATAAGACTGAACCACTCTTTGGCTTTTTTCTCGGCCGTACTGTCCGACATCCAGTGGATGAAATTCGCGATATCCCTTACGGCAACCTTTCCGGTACCGGGAATATCGACAAGCCTTGTTTCACCGAGCCTCCAGACCTGGGGCTGACGCACCCTGCCTTTTTCGGGATGGTCGTACTCGATCGGCGGAAAAACCCTGTCGAGGGAACGCCCGCGCCAGTCATCCTCGGAAAAGGTAATGTTTGCCGCAAAATCTCCGGCAGGCTTCATCGCCGCAAACCCGGCCGCGAGCATCAGGGGCCTTCCGTAAACCGACGGGATGTACTCTCCCGGTGAACCGGTAAAACCTGCAACGACGGTTCCCGAGGCAATGCCGATAGCCGGTCTGAAACCCGGCTCGTCGTTTTCGCCAAGTATTCTGGATACCTGCAGGGCATCGAGAAAAGGATCTTCGGAACCGAATGCCGTCGAAAAAAGCATGACCACGGCATGATCAATAAACCGCTCAACCATACAGAACCGCTCCTTTTCAAGCAGCCTGCGGATCCATGAAAGAAACATGTTCTCATAGATCAGCACCTCGGAAGGGGCCAGTTCGAGGGAGAGCCGGGAAAAACCCGAAACCCCTGCGTAGAGCGCCACACCCTCGAACTCAAGACCCTTTACGGCGAAAGGTCCGGACCAGGCGTCCTCGATTTCGACATCGACCGTCAGCGGCTGCGAAAGGAGAAGGTCCCTGACGGTATTGAACGTATGCGGGGTTTTCACTCGTGATTGCCGGATTGGTTGGAAAAATTACAACATTTTCTGCACCACCTGCCCCCAAAGGGTTGAATGACAAGGGTGAAACAGTTATATAGAATTTCTCATTTAACCTTTCCAAAACCAAAACATCAACGGTTCATTTCCATCACCTCAGCCTCGCCATGTTCAAACCCAAGCTCTTCAGCGTTCTTTCGGAATTGACCCCGCAGCAGATTTCCCGCGATGTCACCTCAGGCATTCTTGTAGGCATTGTCGCCCTTCCCCTTGCGATCGCCTTCGCCATCGCATCAGGAGTATCGCCGGAAAAGGGCCTCATCACTGCGGTTATCGGAGGCTTTCTCATATCGTTTCTCGGCGGCAGCAGGGTACAGATAGGCGGTCCGACAGGGGCCTTCATTGTCATTCTTTACGGCATCGTAGAACAATACGGCGTCAACGGCCTCATGATCGCGACCATCATGGCCGGCGTCATCCTCATGCTCATGGGGTTCGCCCAGTTCGGCTCGCTCATCAAGTTCATTCCCTATCCGGTTGTGGTAGGCTTCACCAGCGGCATCGCGGTCATCATCCTTTCAAGCCAGATCAGCGACTTTCTCGGACTTGCCATCGATAAGGTTCCTGCCGGCTTTATCGATAAATGGGTTGCCTACGGAAGCCATCTTTCGACCATCAACCCGGAAAGTTTTCTTGTCGGCATGCTCTCGCTCCTTATTATCCTCTTCTGGCCGAAGGTTTCCAAAAAGATACCGGGATCGATCATCGCCATCGTTGCGGCAACCGCTCTGGTGCACTACTTCAAGCTCGATGTTGCAACCATCGAGTCGCGCTTCGGAGAGATTCCTTCCACCCTTCCGGCGCCGTCGCTTCCAGTCCTGGATTTTGCCACCATCAGACAGCTCATCATGCCGGCCACCACCATTGCGCTGCTCGGCGCTATAGAGGCCCTGCTTTCAGCCGTCGTATCCGACGGTATGATCGGCAGCCGGCACAAATCGAACATGGAACTGGTCGCTCAGGGTGTTGCAAACATCATCTCCCCGCTTTTCGGGGGCATTCCGGTAACCGGAGCCATCGCGCGCACGGCAACCAACGTCAAAAACGGAGGCCGGACACCGGTTGCAGGCATGGTTCACGCGCTGACCCTGCTGCTGATCATGATGCTGTTCGGAAAATGGGCGAAGCTCATACCGATGCCTGCACTTGCCGCCATCCTCATCGTGGTCGCCTGGAACATGAGCGAACACCATGTATTCCGCCAGTTGCTCAAAAGCCCGAAAAGCGACGTCGTGGTTCTCCTGACGACTTTCGGCCTGACCGTTGTTTTCGACCTGACTGTTGCCATTGAAATCGGCATGCTGCTTTCGGTTTTTCTCTTTATGCAGCACATGGCAAGTATCGCCAATGTCAATATCATTACCAGTGAATTGAAGGACCGGGAAGAGGAGGACGACCCGAACACCATCAGAACGAGAAGCGTTCCTGATGGCGTCGAAGTGTTCGAAATAAGCGGAGCGATGTTCTTTGGTGCGGCTTCGAAGTTCAAGGATGCCATGCATATCGTGGAAAAAGCGCCGAAAATCCGCATCATCCGCATGAGAAACGTCCTTTCGATCGACGCAACCGGCCTCAACATGCTCAGGGAACTGCACGCCGATTCAAAAAAGACAGCAACACATCTGATTCTTTCAGGAGTGCATGCCCAGCCGCTTTTTGCCATGCAGCAGTACGGCATTTACGATGAAATCGGGGAAAATAATGTTTTCGGACATATCGACGACGCCCTCGACCGCGCAAGAGAACTGCTCGGCCTGCCGAAAATAGGCAAAGGAAAGAACTTCATTCCGTCGGTACAGCGGGAAAACCCCGAAAGAACGTAAGCGGCGGAAAAAGGATATTTCTGCGGTGCAGGCAGTGGGCGGGAGCGCCTGGAGACCGATTTCCTGCCCACTGCGCACTGCCCGCCACTCGCCGCTTACAGCCCACCGCTTACCTCTTCAATCCTTGCTGCTGTATGTCCTGATGCTTGCAACCGCCTTCATGTCGTAGTAGGTATTGACCGCCAGCCCGTCCGCACCCTCTTCGGTTACACGAAGAAACAGATCGCTGATGAAAAGAACGGCATTCTCATAGATTTGCCCCTCGTTAATCTGCAGTTTGACCCCTTTGCGGATTTTGCGCGACATGGTTCCGTGCAGCGGCACCGACGCATACTCAAGAACCTTTTCCCATGCCTGCATATTGCTCTCTGCCATACTGTTCTCCTTTTTTTGATTGTTACAAAACCGGAACTTTACATTATTTTATTCGGTTTATTCATTAAATGATCTTCATTATTTATAAAATATAAAATATTTGCCTTACTATAGAAGTGAATAAACCTCCGTAACCTGAAAAAACATGAACACCATTCTCTTTTTCGAGAAACCCGGATGCCGCAACAACAAGCGGCAGAGAGCCATGCTTCAGCTTTCGGGACATGAAGTCGAAACTGTGAATTTACTCGAATATCCATGGACAAAAGAGGAACTCGGGTGCTTTTTCGGGGAAAAACCGGTTGCCGAATGTTTCAACCCGGCCGCGCCATCGGTAAAATCCGGCGAAACCGATCCTCAAGCCTACAGCAGGGACGAAGCACTTGAGGCCATGATAAGCAATCCGATACTCATCAAACGCCCTCTCATGAAAATCGGAGGTCGCTGTATTCAGGGATTCAACATGGCGCTGCTCAGAAACCTGATCAACCTCTCGCCACTCCCCGGAGCCGAGAAGGTGGTTGAATCGTTACGAATGACCGATATGGAAAACTGCCCGAATCCTGCCTATTTTTCATGCACAAACCAGAACCATTGAACCTATGGAAACATCATTACGTCCTCTCGGAACCGTCATGCAGCTGCTCGAAGAGCTCGGCCATGAGGTCACCTATGCATACGAAGATCTCGTTTTCGTAAACCACAGCGATTTTCTTCTGCAGTTCGGCGAAACCGGGTCGGTCATGCATCTTTTCTTCAACAGCGACTGCCCGAAAAAAAATGCCGACAGCATCGAAGCGAGTCTCATTCCGGCTGCAGACAAAAAAGGGCTCTCCGTATCCAAGAAAGGGCGATACAGCCTCAGCGAACAGCCCGACGAAAACCTGCAGATCCGGTTTTTCGACATGTAAGAACCCCCGTTCGCTTGGCCCGGCAGAAACAAAAAAAGTTCTGCCGGGCAAGGAACCATTTCGAACGGGAAACTCTTGTAATGAAGAATGGCAACGGAATCCGTTCAACTGGACGGGCCATCTTTCTGAAGCAGTTTCCCGCTTATGGCTACCTGGTACGACAATCTGAAAAAGCCCCCCTTCACACCGCCGAAAAACGTATTCGGGCCGGTCTGGAGCCTGCTTTACATTCTTATTTTTTCAGCATTGATCGTCTATTTCCTTTCACCCGAAAAAAGCAATCTCATTCCGGTCACGTTTTTCCTGCTGATCCACTTCGCGGCAAGTTTCAGCTGGACAGGACTCTTTTTTGGCCGGAAAAAAATCCTTGCCGCACTGCTCGATATTCTCGTTATCGACCTGACGCTCATTGTGGTGATGACATTGTTCTTTCAGGTCAATACCCTTGCCGGAGCACTACTCATCCCCTACCTTGGCTGGGGGCTTTTCGCCGCATATCTCAACTGGGGAATCTACCGGCTGAACCCCGATGAAAAAGGAACGAGGCAATAGAAAAAACCGCAGGAACAACGAACCGAAAACCCCATGAAATACTCTGAAGCTCGCCACGGACGAATCTTCGTCATCCGTCTTGAAGACGGTGAAACGGTGCATGAACAGCTTGAAAAATTCGCACGCGATCATGCTGTCGAACGGGCGCAGCTCATCATCATCGGCGGCGCAGACAAGGGAAGCCGCCTTGTCGTGGGACCTGAAGAGAGCCGGGGACTTCCGGTCATGCCGATGACGCACGAACTCTACGATGCACACGAGATCACCGGAACAGGAACCATCTTCCCTGATGACGAAGGATCCCCCGTTCTGCATCTGCACATGGCTTGCGGACGCGAGGAAAACACCGTTACAGGATGCATCCGGAATGGCGTTCGTGTCTGGCATGTCATGGAGGTAGTCATGACCGAGCTTCTTGAGAACACTGCGTCCCGGCAGCCTGATCCTCTTACCGGATTCAAGCTGCTGATACCCTGAGGGGGAATTTCACAGGAAAGGGTTCTCGGTAAAAGAGAGGCCGAGGGAATCGGCAAGCGTGCGATGGGTGACGGTGCCTTTCCAGATATTCAACCCTCCGGCAAGCCCCGGCATCATCACCATGGCACTTTCAAAACCAAGATCGGCAATCCTCCGGATGCAGGAAAGCGTCGCGCCTGAAAGCGCCTCCGTGGAGGTTCGGGGATATGCCGCGGGCATGTTGCTGACGCAGTAATGGATGACGCCCTCTTCGATAAACACCGGAGCATCGTGTGTCGTGGCTCTGGAGGTCTCGAAACACCCTCCCTGATCGATGGCGATATCCACGAAAACCGCCCCCTTTTTAACCGACCGGAGCATGCTGCGCGTCACGAGCTTCGCGGCAGCGGCGCCGGGAACGAGCACCGCTCCGATCAGCAGGTCTACCGAAGAAAGCTGCTCGTCGATATGCTGCTCGGTGGAATAAAGCGTATGCACCTGGGGCGGCAGGGCGGCTTCCAGAAAGCGCATGCGCTCCTGGTCGAGTTCGAGTACCGTCACATCAGCTCCGCATGATGCAGCCGCTCTGGCAGCCTGCATTCCTGCAGACCCACCTCCGAGAACGGAGACCTTTGCCGGCAGCACCCCGGGAACCCCTCCAAGCAGAATGCCCTCTCCTCCGTGCTGGTGAGCCAGATAATAACCGCCCATCAGCACACTCATTTTGCCGGCAATTTCACTCATAGGAGCAAGAAGCGGCAACCTCCCGTTATCCTGAACCGTTTCATAGGCGATTGCCGTCACACCGGAATCGAGCAGCGCCTGCAAAAGGGATGGATTTCCGGCAAGATGCAGAAACGTGAAGAGAATAAGGTCGCTCCTGAAATGGCGGAACTCCTCTTCAAGCGGTTCCTTCACTTTCACGACCAGTTCGCTCTGCCATACCTCTTCGCTGCTTTCCGTCATCACGGCGCCAGCCCTGCGGTACTTGTCGTCACTGAACCCGCTGCCGACACCTGCTCCGCACTGCACCATGACCCGGTGCCCGCCGCTGACCAGATGCCGCACTGCCGAAGGAGTACAGGCAACCCTCGTTTCGAGCTTTTTTATCTCTCTGGGAACCCCGATATGCATAGTCAAGCAGTTTTTTTTCAATAACCGTCACGTGCACCAAACGGTTCACGCCAAACAGCCCCGTTCACCGGCACGGAACCCCCGGAGCGAAAAAAACGGCTCCTTATGGCGCTTTTTCCGGCAGGGATGCCTATTTTCGAAACAAGACAGCAACTCCCGAACATGAAATCGTGAACAACAGCTTTTTTCTCGACATCACCTGGTGGCTTCTTCTGGGGGCAGCCTTCGCCGCGGCGGCGATACCATCCGTTATCCGTCCGTTCAGGCCTCTCACTGTATTCTTTTCAGTCATCTCCTGGTGCGTTGCCGTCGCGTTCGTATGGGCTCGACACAACACGGCCGCCGCTCTGGCGGCATCGATGCTTTCGCTTGCAGGGGGAATAATCGTGTTCCTGCTGGCGGTTTTTTTTTCAGGCCTCGACCTGATGGCAAAAAAACGATACCGCTGAGGGGAGTGCAAAAAAAAGCGACACCGGCACCACGCAGCTCGCAAAGCAGCTGTCAGGCATGGCCGAGATGCAGAAAGAGATTCACCCCCAAAGGCTCGCAGTAGACCGTAACCTGCTCTTCTGGAACTCCGGCGGCTTTTGCTAAAGCTGCAAGTTCCTGCTCGCTCCGGTGATAGAGGAACCATTTGCCGAACAGCTCCATATACTTTCTCGTCGGATTCCGGTTCGAGAAATTGCCGATTATGAGCCGCCCTCCGGTCGCAAGATATGCCCGCAATTTTACGAGCAGATAGACGAATTTCCTGTCATCCAGATAATCAAAAAGACCGGCCGACCAGATGATGTCGTACTTCCGGTCGGGCGTGAACCTGAACACGTTTTTATGAAAAAACCTGATTCTGTCGAGATAGGTCGAACATAATTCCGACGCGTAGGCAATGGACTCCTTGTCGTAATCCACACAATCGAAAGAGATATCCGTATCGGGATATTTCTGGAAAAACTCCAGCATATCTCTTCCGGGACCGCTCCCGACGTTCAGCACCCGAAGCTCGTCACCGTCATCCTTGCAGGATTCGAGAGTGTCGAGAAAAAACCTCTTCCGGTTTCTGACAGCTATGGGAGCCTGCTGGGCATGAAAGAATTCATCCCATCGCCTCAGATCCTCTTGTGTCGATTTCCAGTTCCTGTAGATTTTATCTATGATCTCATAATCGCCCGAATAACCGTGAGGCTTGTGAAACGCGAAACCCTGCATGGTTTCGACGGAAAGCACCGGGGAGATGATATCGAGCAGGTCGCCGTAAAGGATTGCCGGAGATGGCTGATCCAGCATACTTCCGATCCGCTCTATTTCAAGATGGAGGGCATCGTAATCCGACTCTTCAGGACCTTTTTTTTCCACCAGCTTTTTTATGAACTCCACAAAAAACTCCTTTTTTCAATTCCGGAAAACCTGAAAAGCCTTTTCCGGGATAATGGATTGTGTTTATTGCAATAACTCCGCATTAGCCCACTGCCCTATCTTGTTGACCAGAACCTGGTGATCGACCGGCTTGAGAAGATAATCGTTCATTCCTGCGTCGAGCGCCCTTGCTATTTCCTTTTCGTCCGACTCCCCGCTGAGCCCGATGATAGGAATATCCCGGCCGCAGATCGTATGATCATTGCGTATCTGCCGGGTTGTTTCAAGGCCGTCAAGTCCCGGCATCTGAATATCCATAAGAATAAGGTCACAGGCATAACTGTTGTACTTCAGATGTTCGAGTGCCCCCTCTCCGTTGACGGCCTCGATAATATTGATCTGCAGTTTTTCCAGCATCCACCGGATTGAAAGCCTCATGACGTGGGCGTCATCGACAAGCATGACCGTAAGACCCGAAAAAGAGGCGCTGCCGTTGACGGGCCTGTTCTTCAAAGCAGATCCGATACTCCTGATCAGTTCGAATTCACGGACAGGCTTTGCAATCAGCCCCTGCATACCGACCTTCTCGGTTTTAGCGCTTGCTATGTAGGAGGGAGTCGCCGTATAGCCGATAATGGGAATATTCAGGGCCGAGTCGCCCGCCTTTCCGGCCCTGATGGCCTCGGCAGCCTCGAAGCCATTCATAACAGGCATGTTCAGGTTCATCAGCAGCACATCGTAACGGTTCAGCCTGATCATCTCCAAAGCCTCCCTCCCGTTTGCAGCTTCATCGATATTGATCGGAAAATGCTTAAGATAACCCATCGCCATTTCCCTGCCCTCCGCTTCGTCGTCTGCCAGGAGAATGCGTTTATCGCGGAAAACCTCGGCATGATCTGCGATGGTCTTTTTCCTGTAAACGGCAAGTTCCTTTTCGCTGACGGCGGGAAACGAAAGCATGAACTCCGTATAGCTGCCCTTCAGCGAATCGCAGACGATATCTCCCTCGAAAGAGCGCATCACCCGTTTGCAATAGGCAAGCCCGAGACCGGTACCTCCTTTCTTGCCCGATGTAAAGAACGGCTCGAAAAGCCGGCTCAAATTTTCCGGAGGAATACCCGGCCCAGTATCACGCACGTAAACCCGGTTCCGGTCGCCATCGCTTCGTATACGGATGGTAATACGGGCGTCCGGCTTCGTCTTGATGAAGTAAAAGGCATTGATGATGAGATTGAAAAGCACAAAAACATACAAGGTTTCATCGACCTTTATGAAAAAGTCCTCGTCATATTCGAATGTAAGTTTCCGGCGATCCCTGTCGGATTCATAACCGTATTCATCAAGGGCTTTTCGGGTAACGGCTACGCAGGAACAATAGGTGAAGGCCGTTTTATCTATCGATTTGTTCTTAACCTCGTTAAGAAGCATATCGATAATCTGTACTCCTCGGGTAACGGCCATCTTCCCCTGTGCAACGCTTTGATAGACCCGGTCAAGACCCTCGGAAGAGATATATTCAGCGATTTTCTGCTGATGTTCGACAGGAAGCTCATGCAGGATCTTCTCGAAACTGAACTTCACCTGTCCGAGCGGATTGCGCATCTCGTGCGCAATACTGGCGGCAAGCATCTGCAGGGCAGTGTTTTTTTCCTGGGCGACAATGCCTTTTATGTTGCTCAGGCTGAACATGTAACCGGCAAAAATCGAAAAAACAGCAACGATGCCATACTGGAAAACATTGAACTGGACGGCGAGTTCGACAGGAGGAGGAAGCAGGAGAAAAGCCAAAAAAGCCATGGCCACGCCAACAATCAGATCGAACAGGAACATCACGAAGTTCGGCACGAAGGACATCAGGACGAAAATCATGAAAATCTCCCAGTTCAGCCAGGGATCCTGAAAATTATTCTTGAGAAGGAAGAGCGTAATAATAAACGGGAGTACGTAAATGAGCATGAGGTGCCAGTAGAAGACAAAATACTTTCCCAGGAACTCCGGGTTTTTAAGCCTGAAAAGCACTCCGATACAGAGCGCAACCCCGACAAGCCTTACCGGAAGGTTCTCCCAATCGTTATGCAGCAGGTACTTATAGACGAAAAACAGCATGAAATGGCCGGAAGCGCCTATGATTGCCGCAGCAATGATATTGAATCGTGAAACCTGTGTCCCCTGTCGGGAAGATGAGCGGAGAAGATCAACAATGTTCATGCAACAACTTATTTCCTGAGTAATTGGGGTACTATCGAAATAAAGCCTGACAAATGAAATGACAAGGCCCCGGAAACCGGCGCACGGGTGTCCTTTAAAGTCGAAAATTCACCTTTGCCGTTCGGCTGCAGCCGAGTGGCAGACCATTATTGACCGAAACGATGGACTGAACAACGGGGGGAGGTTCGGGCATAGTTACAACGTTACGGAAAACTGGGGATAGGGTTAATAGCGTAATATAAGGCTTTTTATTATTACTTGAAAAGGATTGGAAGCGAATCCGGGAAGTTATGATGCGTAAAGGGAAAACGCTTTTTCAGCCGCCATCAGGCTTCGACCCAGCGCGGTACGTACTTCCATGCCGTTTTCAGCTCGCGGTCGTGCTCTCTCCAGGAGGGATCGCTGAGGGTGAGCAGCTCCTTGAAGGCCACCGAGTGGTTCATATGAACGGTATGGCACAGCTCGTGCAGCATCACCGATTCGGCAAGGGGCCGGGGCAGAAAAAGCAGTTTGGAATTGAGCGATATGGTGCCTCTCGAGGTACAGCTCCCCCATCGGGATTTCTGCAGGCGAACGGCTGTCTTTTCAAAACTGAACCGGTGCTTTACGGCAAGATCCTGGAGCAGAGGCACAAGGTCGCTTCCGGCCCTCCTGTTAAGCCATAGCCGGAGAGCCGACCTGCAAAGCTCCGCATTTTCGATTCGGCCCCGAAGCACAAGCTCCCCATCCGGCGATTCAACAACCTTAACCCGCACGGCACCCTCCTGTTTACGGTACACCACCCTCCAGCGATCCTCAGTACACTGAAAAGCAACGGTTTCAGGGAGCAATGCCGAAGAAGATGGGTCCATAGAGGCATGGACACTATCGATTCTTGCCATGGCGTTTCCTATCCAGTCGCAGTGGCGAACGACAAGCGTATCGACGTGACGTATATCGTAACGTTGCGGCACCACCACCACGAGCCCTTCATGGGGAACCATTTTCAGGCGGGGATGAAGCGCCCGGGAACTGACCCTGACCGTATAGAACAATCCTGGAACTGCGGCACTTTCATGCCGGCTGACTTTAGCCGTAATACTCTTCATACCCTGCTGGTGCAATTCGACATGCATGACAAATCCTGAGACGAAGAAGCCCCTTTTCAGGGCGACCTCTTTCTGCATATTATATTTTCCGGTGGCAAAGAAAAACAAAACCCTCGGAATTTCCCCACAAGATTATGCCGATTGTATTATCAAACAAGATTTTTTTATTACACTTTGCATGCAAAACAGAAATTTTCAAGAGAACACTCCGCCACAATGCGCATTTCACGAAAAATAGAGATCGATTACGGCCACAC
>JAAXXP010000043.1 GCA_013334435.1 Chlorobiaceae bacterium
GCCTCGGCGTCATCCTGGGTTCCCCATCCGTAAGCCCAGTCCCCTCCTCCGATTGCCCAGCTTCCGAAACCCAGAGGCGTCAGATGCATGTCCGTACTGCCGAGTTGCCGTGTCTGCATGATGTTATGGCAAATTTTTGCCCCAATGGTTCAATTAAAAAAACGCCGCCACCGTTCTATAACAGGAAAGATAAGACAAACCTGCCCGATCTCCCCATGGAGAACGGCCTGCGACGGTTAGATTCCGAAATGAAAACGGAACGCTTCAGGTGTTTGCCGGTTCGCTTGTGCAGCTTCACCTCCGGCGCATCGAACCGTCCGGACAGAAACATCCCGCCATCCGGCCATGATCATGGCAAAATCAGGGCTACGCTCCGAACAGAAAAGCTACAGAAAAGTGTTTTTCCGGAACACTCCCGATCGTATAAGTCAACAATGTCAGTGACATCAGGATAACTGACCCTCGACGGCAGTTCCGGAAATCGGCACAGCATGGGCCCGCCTCTCTCTCGATGGCAAAACGGCCGCCTGCGACCTCCCTGCCCGCCTCCGAAATACGAAAAAAACCGGTAAAAAGGACGATACCGTCGCCTGCCGCATTCCTCTGAAACCGGAAAATACCCGGAGAAGTGCACCTGTCTGTATGATCCGTCGGCAAAATTATACTGAAATGTAGCTTTCAAAAATATCCTACAGGACTGTAGATATTTTTTGCTGCAAAAATCCCGACCGACTAAAAAAATACGCCTGTTCGAAGAAAAAAAGATGCCCGGATGAAAACGGGAATCCCTTATAAAAAAAAGAGTTGAGGCCGATCGGGAATAAAAGAAAAAACAAACCCGTTCAAGCGACCCCTTCTGGCACGCCTTTTGTTTACAATTATCATAAATAATCAGGCAGCAAGAGAAAACCCCCTGCATTATTTATACAGAAGACAATGAAAACCTAAATAAGAACGAACATGAGAAAAGTAGCGATTTATGGAAAAGGCGGCATCGGCAAGTCAACCACGACACAGAATACAGTTGCCGGTCTTGCGGAAATGGGCAAGAAAGTCATGGTCGTCGGCTGTGACCCTAAAGCCGACTCTACCCGTCTCCTGCTCGGCGGTCTGCAGCAGAAAACCGTTCTCGATACCCTGCGTGAGGAGGGTGAAGAAGTAGAACTTGAAGATATCATCAAAGAGGGTTACAGAAACACCCGCTGTACAGAATCCGGCGGACCCGAACCTGGCGTAGGCTGCGCAGGCCGCGGCATCATAACCTCGGTCAACCTGCTCGAGCAGCTTGGCGCCTACGACGAGGAATGGGATCTTGATTACGTGTTCTACGATGTGCTCGGCGACGTCGTATGCGGAGGATTCGCCATGCCTATCCGCGACGGCAAGGCCGAAGAGATCTACATCGTCTGCTCCGGTGAAATGATGGCCATGTATGCGGCAAACAACATCTGCAAAGGCATCCTGAAATACGCCGATGCGGGCGGCGTGCGTCTCGGCGGTCTTATCTGCAACAGCCGCAAGGTCGACAACGAGCGTGAGATGATCGAAGAGCTTGCCAGGAAAATCGGCACCCAGAT
This sequence comes from Chlorobiaceae bacterium, assembly GCA_013334435.1. GTDB lineage: Bacteria > Bacteroidota > Chlorobiia > Chlorobiales > Chlorobiaceae > Chlorobium. Next base: position 1,578 of record JAAXXP010000043.1, read on the forward strand.
GATCCATTTCGTGCCCCGCGACAACTTTGTGCAGCGCGCAGAGATCAACCGCAAAACCGTCATCGACTACGATCCGACACACGGTCAGGCCGACGAATACCGTGCGCTTGCCAGGAAAATCGACGAAAACGAGATGTTCGTCATTCCCAAGCCGCTGGAAATCGAAGAGCTCGAATCGCTTCTCATTGAATTTGGAATTGCTAACTAATAAACGGAGAACTCGCACATGTTAATGATCAGAACAATCGTAAGGCCGGAAAAAGTCCATGAAGTCATGCAGGGACTGCTCGATGCAGGCTACCCGGCCGTTACAAAAATCTCGGTTGTGGGACGGGGAAAACAGCGCGGTCTTCGCGTCGGTGATGTCGTTTACGATGAACTCCCCAAAGAGATGCTCTTCGTCGTGGTTCCCAATGCCGACAAGGATTTCGTGATCAGGGCCATCATGGATCATGCGAAATCGGGACCCGAAGGAAAATTCGGCGACGGCAAGATTTTCGTTTCCGCCGTCGAGGAGGTCTATACCATCAGCTCGGGTGAACAGGAAACCGAAGTAATGCTTGCAGAGAAGGAGGCCTGATGAGAGAAATTATCGCAGTTATCCGGATCAACAAGGTGAACGAAACCAAGAAGGCGCTCATCGATGCAGGCATCCCTGCATTCACGGCTACCGGAAGGGTGATGGGCCGCGGCAAAGGCCAGGTTCACTTCGACATTCTCAAAGGCGCAGAGACAGGCCATCCCGAGGCCATCGCCCAGCTCGGCAATGCACCTCGGCTGGTTGCCAAAAGAATTCTTACCGTTGTCGTCCCTGAAGAGTTATGCAAAACGGCAATCGATACCATCATCAGGACAAACCAGACCGGAAACCCCGGCGACGGCAAGATTTTTGTCACACCGATTGTTGAAACCATCAGGGTGAGAACAGGTGAAGAAGGCAATGAAGCGCTGAACTAACAGAGAACATTTTAAAGGTGTAAACGGAGACAGTTACATGGAGGCGAACATACATTTCCCAGATCCTTCCAAAGTCAGGGAGGAGCTGACACAAAGATATCCGGCGAAGGTTGCGAAGAAACGCACGAAGTCGATTATCATCAACGACCCGGAAACCATACCGGAAGTACAGGCAAACGTCCGTACCGTTCCTGGTATCATTACGCAGCGCGGCTGCTCCTATGCAGGCTGTAAGGGTGTTGTGCTCGGCCCGACACGCGACATCGTCAACATCGTTCACGGACCTATCGGCTGCAGCTTCTATGCGTGGCTGACCCGCCGTAACCAGACAAGACCGGAAACTCCGGAACACGAAAACTATATCACCTACTGCTTCTCGACCGACATGCAGGAGGAGAATGTGGTGTTCGGCGGCGAAAAGAAGCTGAAACAGGCGATCCAGGAGGCTTACGATCTTTTTCATCCGAAATCCATCGCGATCTTCTCGACCTGCCCTGTCGGCCTGATCGGCGATGACGTGCATGCCGCGTCAAAAGAGATGCGCGAGAAGTTCGGCGACTGCAACGTTTTCGGTTTCAGCTGCGAAGGCTACCGCGGCGTCAGTCAGTCCGCAGGACACCACATCGCAAACAACGGCGTGTTCAAGCACATGGTCGGACGCAACAACACTCCGTCGGAAGGCAAATTCAAGCTGAATCTGCTCGGCGAGTACAACATCGGCGGCGACGCTTTTGAAATCGAGCGCATCCTCGAGAAAGCGGGTATAACTCTGGTTGCCTCCTTCAGCGGCAACTCGACCGTCGGCCAGCTTGAAAACGCCCATACTGCCGATCTCAACGTGATCATGTGCCATCGCTCGATCAACTACATGGGCGAGATGATGGAGACCAAATATGGTATCCCGTGGATGAAGGTGAACTTCGTCGGCGCAGAATCGACCGCAAAATCACTGCGCAAGATCGCGGAATATTTTGGAGACGAAGAGCTGAAAGCCAGGGTCGAAGAGGTGATCGCCGAAGAGATGCCGAAAGTGAAAGCCGTGATTGACGATATCCGCCCGAGAACCGAAGGAAAAACCGCCATGCTCTTTGTCGGCGGATCGCGCGCGCACCACTACCAGGATCTCTTTACCGAGCTTGGCATGACAACGGTAGCCGCCGGATACGAATTCGCTCACCGCGACGACTATGAAGGCCGTCATGTGCTGCCGAGCATCAAGGTCGATGCCGACAGCAAGAACATCGAGGAGCTGAAAATCGTAGCCGATCCGGAACTCTACCAGCCGAGAAAAACCGAAGCCGAGCTTGAAGCGCTCAAGGAAAAGGGGCTGGAAATCAACGGCTATGAGGGCATGATGAAGCAGATGATGAAAAAGTCGCTTGTCGTCGATGACGTCAGCCACTACGAATCTGAAAAGCTGATCGAAATCTACAAGCCCGATATTTTCTGCGCCGGCATCAAGGAGAAATATGTGGTCCAGAAAATGGGTGTGCCCCTCAAACAGCTGCACAGCTATGATTACGGCGGCCCTTACACCGGCTTTGTAGGCGCGACAAACTTCTACAGGGATATCGACCGCATGGTCAACAACCCGGTCTGGAAGCTGATCAAGGCCCCCTGGGAAAAAGCCGGAAACCCAAAAGGGGCGGAACTCGAAGCCACCTATGTCACACAGTAACCAGGAAAAAGGAGACTATTGAAATTATGCTATTAAGACATACACCAAAAGAGGTTATAGCGCGTGAAGGGCTGACGATCAATCCGGCTAAAACCTGCCAGCCGATCGGAGCCATGTATGCGGCGCTCGGCATTCACGGCTGTCTGCCTCACAGCCATGGTTCACAGGGATGCTGCTCGTATCATCGCAGCACCCTGACCCGCCACTACAAGGAGCCCGTTATGGCGGCAACCAGTTCTTTCACCGAAGGAGCCTCCGTGTTCGGCGGCCAGGCAAACCTGCTCGCGGCAATCGAAACCATTTTTTCGGTTTACGAACCTGATATCATTGCCGTGCACTCGACCTGCCTGTCGGAAACCATCGGCGACGACTTGCAGCAGATCACGAAAAAAGCCAAAGATGACGGGAAAATTCCGGAAGGCAAATATGTGATCTACGCCAGCACGCCGAGCTTCGTCGGCTCGCACGTAACCGGCTATGCCAACATGGTGACAGGCATTGCCGAGCAGTTCGCCCAGTCAACAGGGGAAAAGAAAGACCAGATCAACATTATCGCCGGATGGATGGAACCATCCGACATGCGTGAAATCAAGAAGCTCGCCAAAGAGTTCGGAGTGAAAATCGTGCTCTTCCCGGACACGTCGGATGTGCTCGACGCTCCGCAAACCGGCAAACACGAGTTTTATCCGAAAGGCGGCACAACGATCGAGGAACTGAAAAGCATCGGCGACAGCACCGCATCCCTGGCTCTCGGCTGCATCAGCGCGGAACCGGCGGCAATAGCTCTCGAAAAGAAATGCAAGGTGCCGTTTGAAACCGTGGACATGCCGATCGGCCTCTCTGCAACCGACCGCTTCATCATGTCGTTCAGCCAGGCGACTGGAGTTCAGGTTCCCGATGAGATCACTGCCGAAAGAGGACGGCTCGTCGATGTCATGACCGACATGGAACAGTACTTCTACGGCAAGAAAGTCGCCCTTTTCGGCGATCCCGATCAGCTCATTCCGCTGACCGAATTCCTGCTCGACCTGAACATGAAGCCGATTCACATCGTCAGCGGCACTCCGGGCCAGCGTTTTGAAAAACGCATGAAAGAGGTTCTCGAGAGGATTCCGGAAGCGAACTTCAAGAATGGCCTGAACGCAGACATGTTCCTGCTTCACCAGTGGATGAAAAACGAGCCGGTGGATCTGCTTATCGGCAACACCTACGGCAAGTACATCGCCCGCGACGAGAACGTTCCGTTCCTGCGGTTCGGATTTCCTATCCTCGACAGGATCGGACACAGCTACTTCCCGAACATAGGCTACAGCGGCTCGCTGCGACTTGTCGAAAAAATTCTCAGCGCATTCATGGACCGACAGGACCGCGAAGCTCTTGAGGAGAAGTTCGAGCTGGTTATGTAAGGAAAAGACACAAGGGGACGAAAAGGACCAAAGGAAAACTCCCGGCATTGCCGGGAGGAGTCCCTGCAGCAGTATATCATTCTATTTTTTTAACAAAGGGGCGATGTCATGAAGGAAGAGATCGGAATTCTCGAGGGAAGACAGAGCCAGGTCTTCGAAAAGAAAAGCGGCGGAACAGAGCAGCAGGACATTTCATGCGAAAAAACAAGCCTGTCCGGCTCGGTCAGTCAGCGCGCCTGCGTGTTCTGCGGCTCCCGTGTAGTGCTCTACCCCGTAGCTGACGCCCTTCACCTCGTTCACGGCCCCATCGGATGTGCGGCCTATACCTGGGACATCCGCGGAGCGGTCTCGTCAGGTCCCGAGCTGCATCGCCTGAGTTTCTCGACCGACCTGAGAGAGATGGACGTGATCTACGGAGGCGAAAAGAAACTTTACCACTCGCTCATCGAGCTGATCGAGAAGTACGAGCCGAAAGCCGCATTCATCTACTCGACCTGCATTATCGGACTTATCGGCGACGACATCGACGCCGTGTGCAAAAAAGTGTCGAAAGAGACCGGCATCCCCGTTCTGCCGGTTCATTCCGAAGGATTCAAGGGAACGAAAAAAGACGGCTACAAGGCAGCATGCACCTCTCTCATGAAGCTGGTAGGCACCGGCTCCACAGAAGGAATAAGCCCATACAGCATCAATATTCTCGGTGAATTCAACCTTGCCGGCGAAGCCTGGATCATCAGGGAGTACTACGAAGAGATGGGCATCGAGGTAGTTTCCACCATGACCGGTGACGGACGTGTGGACGCGGTACGCCGTGCGCACGGGGCAACGCTCAACGTGGTCCAGTGTTCGGGCTCCATGACCACGCTGGCCAAAGAGATGGAGGAAAAATACGGCATTCCCTACATGCGCGTCTCCTACTTCGGCATCGAGGACATGAGCAAATCGCTCTATGACGTCGCAAAGCATTTCGACGACCGGCCAGACATCATGGAGGCGGCAAAAAAGATTGTCAGCAGAGAGGTAGCCAAGCTCTACCCGGAACTGCAGAAATTCAAGAAAGTCCTGGCGGGCAAGAAAGCCGCCATATACGTCGGCGGAGCATTCAAGACCTTTTCGCTCATCAAGGCCCTGCGTTCGATCGGCATGTCGGTTGTCCTTGCCGGCTCGCAGACAGGCAACAAGGATGATTACGAACGGCTCAGGGAGATGTGCGACGAAGGAACCATCATCGTTGACGACTCCAACCCGGTCGAACTCTCGAAATTCGTGCTTGAAAAAGAGGCCGACCTGCTTATCGGAGGGGTGAAGGAACGGCCGATCGCCTACAAACTCGGTATCGGTTTCTGTGACCACAACCATGAAAGAAAAATCCCCCTGGCAGGATTTATCGGCATGTACAACTTCGCAAAGGAGGTCTATCAGTCGGTCATGAGCCCGGTATGGCAGTTCGCTCCGAGAAAAGGAGGCAAGATATGAAACATGCGAAAACAGCAACGCAGAACGCCTGCAGACTCTGCAATCCGCTGGGCGCCTGTCTGGCTTTCCGCGGCATTGAGAACTGCGTCCCGTTCCTGCACGGCTCTCAGGGGTGCGCGACCTATATCAGAAGGTATCTTATCAGCCATTACAAGGAACCGATCGACATTGCGTCCTCGAATTTCAACGAGGAAACCGCCGTGTTCGGCGGCAGCCATAACCTGCAGCTCGGTCTGAAAAATGTGACCCAGCAGTACAAACCGGAAGTTATCGGCCTGGCAACCACATGCCTGAGCGAGACTATCGGAGATGACGTGCCCATGATCCTGCGGGAGTACAAAAAGGCATTCCGGAACGGCTCACCCATGCCGGTCATGATTCACGCCTCGACACCGAGCTATCAGGGCAGTCACATAGACGGTTTTCATGCCGCTGTTCGCGCCGCCGTTGCGACTCTTGCCGTTGAAGGCGTTGAAAAGCAGCATACGGTGAACATCTTTGCGAACATGATCTCTCCGGCCGATATCCGCTATCTCAAGGAGATCCTTGATGCGTTCGGCCTTCCCTATATGCTGCTGCCGGACTATTCGAAAACCCTTGACGGCGGTCCCTGGGGCGAATACCACAGGATTCCGCCAGGCGGTACGCCTTCAAGCGCCATAGCCGCCGCCGGCTCCGCTTCGGCAAGCATCGAGTTCGGAGCCACGCTTGAAGCGTCGAAATCCGCAGCCGGACACCTCGAAGCGGCATTCGGAGTCACCCGACACCATATGGGACTTCCGATCGGCATCAAGGCAAGCGACCGGTTTTTCGCGCTTCTCGAAGAACTGAGCGGACAGCCGGTTCCCGAGAAATACGAAGACGAACGCCGGAGACTTGTCGATGCCTATGCCGACGGGCACAAATACATCTTCGAAAAGCGGGCGATCGTCTACGGAGAAGAGGACCTTGTTGTAGCCATGACCGCATTTCTCAGGGAGATCGGCATAACACCGGTTCTGTGCGCTTCCGGGGGCAAGAGCGGACTGATGCGCAAAAAAATCGCAGAGCTGATCCCCGATCTCGATGAAGAGGAAATAAAAATCCGCGACGGAGTTGATTTCGTCGATATCGAAGATGAGGCCAAAGTGCTTAAACCGGATCTTCTGATCGGCAACAGCAAAGGCTACACCATGTCGAGAAAAAACAACATTCCGCTTCTGAGAATCGGCTTTCCCATTCACGACCGTTTCGGTGGACAGCGGCTGCACCACCTCGGATACCGGGGCACCCAGGAACTGTTCGACAGGATCGTCAACATGGTTATCGAAGAACGGCAGAATGCTTCATCAATCGGTTATACGTATATGTAAAAGGGAGGAACCTATGACACTGAACATCAAAAACCATCCTTGCTTCAACGATTCGTCGCGCCACACCTTCGGACGAATCCACCTCCCGGTTGCGCCGAAATGCAACATCCAGTGCAACTACTGCAGCCGAAAGTTCGACTGCATGAACGAGAACCGACCAGGGGTCACCAGCAAGGTGCTCTCTCCCGGTCAGGCGCTTTACTACCTGCAGCAGGCGATGGAACTCGCGCCGAACATTGCCGTGGTGGGCATTGCCGGACCCGGCGACCCGTTCGCAAACCCGGATGAAACCATGGAAACGCTGCGTCTGGTAAGGGAGCACTACCCTGAAATGCTGCTCTGCGTGGCCACAAACGGTCTCGATCTCCTGCCCTGGATCGATGAACTTGCCGAACTGCAGGTCAGCCATGTCACCATCACCATCAATGCCATCGACCCCGAAGTCGGTTCTGAAATCTATGCCTGGGTGCGTCATAAAAAGAAGATGTACAGGGATATCGAGGCGGCAAAACTTCTGATCGGCAATCAGCTTGAAGCCCTGAAACGGCTCAAGGAGGTGGGCGTGACGGCAAAGGTCAACTCCATCATCATTCCCGGAGTCAACGACCGGCACGTCGTCGATGTTGCCCGGAAGGTTGCCGAGCTTGGCGCGGACATCCTGAACTGCCTGCCATACTACCAGACATCGGAAACCGTGTTCGAGAATATCGAGGAGCCATCGCCGGTCATGGTGGCTGAAATCCAGAATGAGACCGCGGAGTTTCTGCCGCAGATGAAGCACTGCGCGCGCTGCCGTGCCGATGCCGCGGGCATTATCGGCGAAATCAACACCGAAGAGATGATGCAGAAACTTGCCGAAGCGGCAGGCCTGCCGAAAAACCCTTCGGAAAACCGTCCTTTCGTCGCGGTCAGCAGCATGGAAGGGGCATTGATCAACCAGCATCTCGGTGAAGCCGACCGGTTTCTGATCTACGGTATGGACAGCTCCACCGGCGCCTGCTCACTGGTCGACTCCCGTCCGGCGCCCCTGCCCGGCGGAGGTGAGCAGCGGTGGGAAGCGCTTGCCGGCATCCTTGCAGACTGCAGGGCGCTGCTGGTCAACGGAGCCGGTGACTCTCCGACGAAAGTCCTGAACAAAAGGGGCATCGAGGTACTCGTCATGGAAGGCATGATCGAAGATGCCGTTCAATGCGTCTTTACCGGTCAGGATCTGAAACACCTGATGAGGGGAAGCCAGATCCATGCGTGCAAGACAAGCTGCACCGGTACGGGAGGCGGCTGCGGGTAATTATAGGAAACGATCAGTCGGATCAGTAGGGTCCGACTGATCTGAAACAAAAAAACCAATAAAAAAACAACCATCATGGACAAACCAAAACACCACATCTTCGTCTGCGCAAGCTTCCGCGCACAGGGCGCACCCCAGGGCATCTGCCACAAAAAAGAAGCCCTCGGCCTCATACCGTACCTTGAAAGCGAACTCTCGGATCGCGGCATGTCCGACGTCGCCGTCTCTGCCACGGCATGTCTGAACCTTTGCGAGAAGGGACCGGTTGTGGTGGTCTATCCTGAAAACTTCTGGTATGGCGAAATCGACAGCGAAGACAAGGTCGATGAGATTCTCGATGCTCTTGAAGAGGGCGAATCCTGTGAAGACTACCTGATCAACTGATCGGCATGCGTACCGGAACGCACTCCCCTTCGAGGGGGAACGCGTTCCGTTTTTTTTATTTATCGTTATACCTTTTATTACATAACGAATTTTAACCGTTCACGAAAATCTGCCCGGGCGGAGTGCCAAACGGGTATTGCCACAGCCATCGTTATATAGCAACATACATAACACCAGTTCATGAAAAAAAGATGCAAAAAGGCCGTCAGGCTGACAGCCCTGCTCGTACTGCTCGCAGCAGGAACGGCACATGCGGAAGAAAACATACCGGATACCGCCTGGAAAAACTATACCACCGAAGAGATCACCGTATCCGGAAAGAAAGGAGACATCCTGCAGCGCGTCACCGGAAAGGAATCCCGGATACTGAACCCGTCCCAGATGTCGGTTTATAAAGCCATCAACCTCATGCCGTCGCTCAGCCAGCAGAGCGTCGATCCCTACGGACTTGCCGACATCGTCAACTACCACGAATCGTTCCGTTTCAGGGGTGTCGAGGCCACAGCCGGGGGCGTCCCTGCTACCACAGCAAATGTGGAAGGGCTGCCGGTAACGGGAAGGCCGGGAGGCGGAACGACGATCTACGACCTGGAAAACATCAGCGACATCGACATCTATACTGGTGTGATGCCTGCCTATGCAGGACTCGGCCTTGCCGATGTGGGCGGCAAGATCGACATGAAGATCCGCCGTCCCGAAGACAAGTTCGGCGTGGAGCTGAAACAGAGTATCGGCAGCAACGACTTCAGCCGGACCTACCTGCGCATTGACAGCGGAAGGCTGGCAGGAAACACGAAAGGGTTTCTCTCCTTTTCGGAGAGTTCCGCCAACAAATGGAAGGGAGAAGGCGATTCCGAACGGAAGAATCTGATGGCAGGTATCACAACCACATTTGGTGATAACGTCAGACTCGAAACCTTCCTGACCTGGAGCAAAGGCGACATCCATACCTACAAACCCCTCACTTACAGTGAGATCAGCGACCTCGATACGGCTTACGACACCGATTACGGCACAAACCCGGCCAGTTACGACTATTACGGCTGGAACCGCAACGAATTCGAGGACTGGATGCTGATGGCCAATCTCGAAATAAAAACCGGCGAAAAGTCGAAAATCAGCATCAAGCCATACTACTGGAGCGACAAAGGCTACTATCTGGAGACCATCAGCACCACCAGCGGCCAGCGTATCCGCAGATGGGACATCGACCACGATATCAAAGGGGTCCTCGGGGAATACAAAACGAAAATCGGCGATGTAGACCTCGATCTGGGCTACCTCTATCACAGCCAGCAAAGACCGGGGCCCCCGACCTCCTGGAAAAACTATACGGTAACCGCATCCGGCGATCTGAAATTCGCTAACTGGAACATCCTCTCGAACAGCTCCAGCCACGAACTGCATACGCCATTCGTCGACGCAATATGGCACGCCGGCGACTACCAGCTCGAAGCCGGCCTGAAATACGTCTGCTACACCCTGCCATCCATCATCACCTACAGGACAACCGGTATCGGGGATGTCAGTTATGGCGACGCCCTCGACCTCGACCCGGCAATCGATGCCGATGCCAGCGCCATGGACAGGAAATCCTTCGACAGGCTTTTTCCGAACCTGACCCTGACGCGTTTCCTCGGCGACAGCGCATCGATTCATGCTTCATACGGAGAGAACTACGTCACGCACGTCGATATCTACCCCTACTACATCTCGCAGCGATCGGCGTTCAGCGCCAAGGGCATAACATTCCAGGATCTCTGGGACAAGCGCCGGATGGAGATATCGAGGAACATGGAGATCGGCATGCGCTTTGCCGGCAGCAACTGGAGCATCGAACCGACCATCTACTACTCACAGCATAACAACAAGCAGGCCGTCCTCTACGATGCCGACCTCAATGCGTACTACCCGATGAACAATGCCGATGCCGAAGGTTACGGAGTTGAACTTGAGGCTGAATTCAAGCCTCTCGAAAACCTGAAATGCTACGGGTCTTTCTCCTGGAACCGTTTTTATTTCACCCAGGATATCTACTCGGAAGGGGGAAGCCTGATCGATGTCAAGGGCGATCAGGTTCCCGATGCGCCGGAATTCCTTGCCAAAGCCATGGTAAGCTGGAAAATCGGCGATGTCACCATATCGCCGGTAATGCGTTATACATCGACCCGTTATGGAGATGTGCTGCACAAAGAGAAAATCGACGGCTCCACGCTTTTCGATCTCGACCTCACCTGGAGCAGACCGATGCTCGGCCTCAAACAGGTTGACTGCTCCCTGTCGCTGTTGAACATCTTTGACGAACAGTATGTGAGCATGATCAGTACATCCGATTACAAAACCCTGAAAACCTCCTATCAGCCGGGAGTGCCCTTTACCGTAATGGCGACCGTCGCCCTGCACTACTGACAACGATTCTGCGGTACCTGTTCTTTCTCCGTTACACCATTCCCGGCGTTTTGCCGGCGTCGGGAATATTTTTCAACGAACATTTTCATAACTCATGATGAACCTGAAAAAAACCATTCTCTCTCTCCTGCTTCTGCTGATGACTGTACCGGCCATCCTGCACGCGGAACAGATAACCGTAGCCGCAGGGGCCGGCTACAAACGTCCGCTCATGGAAATTGCCGCTCTGTATGAAAAGAGAACCGGCAATCATATCGATGCCGTATTCGGCAATATGCAGCAGATATTGTCCCAGACCGAAACAAGCGGAAAGGTTTCGGTTGTTTTCGGTGAAAAAAGTTTTCTGAACCGCTCGACACTCGTTTTCAGCAGTTTTCATCCCGTCGGAAAAGGTACGCTGGTGCTTGTCTGGAGGAAGGGGCTGAAACTGAAACGGCTTGAGGAGATCAGAGGAAAAGAGGTCCAGCGTCTCGGCATGCCCGATCCTGAAAAAGCCATATACGGACAAGCTGCAACAGAATACCTGAAAAAATCCGGTTTGAGGGCAGTGGTGTCGGACAAGCTCATGACCCTGTCGACGGTTCCGCAGGTTTCGGCCTACCTTGTCTCCGGGGAAATCGATGCCGGTTTTATCAATATTACCGATGCAATCGGGATAAGGGAAAAAACCGGCGGCATGCTCCGGGTCCCACAAAACCTTTATTCACCGATCGACATTCAGGCCGCGGTAATCCGGGAGTTCGAAAAGAAAACCGAAGTCACGGATTTTCTCAGGTTTCTCAAACGGCGTGAGTGTGTGAAGATTCTCCGGCACTACGGCTTATGACCCTCGATATAAACGAAGCACTCCGGAGTTTCGACAGCCGGAGTGCGGTCATGCTCAGCATGAACACGGCCGCAGTGACCCTTGCCCTGCATCTCGTCACAGGAGTGCTTGCGGGATACTTCCTTACCGGAAAAAAAACCTTCCTCCGCTCCCTTGCGGATACGGCCGTCACCCTTCCGCTTATCTTTCCTCCGATCGCCACAGGCTTTCTTCTTCTGCTGCTGCTTGGCCGCAACGGCATTATCGGCCGTCCCTTGCAGAGCGCAGGCATCGAAACCATCTTCAGCACCACAGGGGTTTATACCGCATCGTTCGTGGCCGGACTGCCGCTGGTGGTAAAATCGGTCCAGAGCGCCATCGAAACCATGGACCGTTCACTGCTTGAAGCATCGTGGACGCTCGGAAAAAGCCGGACAGAAACCTATATAAAGGTTGTCCTGCCTCATATCCGCTATGCCCTCTTCACCGGCCTCGTGCTCTCTCTCGGGCGCTCGTTCGGCGAAGTCGGCATTACGCTCATGCTCGGCGGCAACATCAGCGGAAAAACGGAAACCATGTCTCTTGCCATCTACAATGCGGTCTTCGAGGGCAATTTCGAAAAAGCCGCACTCCTGTCGATTATGCTCGCCGTCATCTCGCTCGGCATGTTCGCCATCCTGAAAAAAATCAGCCGAACCGGCAACGAAAGCCGTACTGTCGCCTGAAACTTGTATTTTAGGGTTAATTCAGGCAGAAGCAGGCAACCAAACAGGCCAAGCTCATGGCAAAATGTACGAAACAACCGATCGGGCTGGAGGGATCCATCTGGTTCCAGAAATCGCAGAACCGTTTTCTCGGAGGAGACCGGATAGCCCTGCTTGAGAAAATCGATGAACTCGGCTCGATCAACAGCGCGGCCAAAGCCGTCGGCATCAGCTACAAAACCGCATGGCACCTGATCAACATGATCAACAACCTTTCCGAAAAACCGCTGGTCGAGCGCACGACAGGAGGCAAGGGAGGCGGTGGCACCCTCTTGACGAAAGAGGGAAAAAAAGTCATCGAACAGTTCAGGGTTGTGCAGGAAGAACACCGGAAATTCCTCGAGAACCTTGAAGAGCGGCTCGGAGAAACCGGGCATCTCTACCAGTTCCTCAGAAGGATATCCATGAGAATAAGCGCGCGCAACGTTTTTTCAGGAACCGTAAAAAAAATTACCCGAGGCGCCGTCAACGCCGAAGTGGTTCTCGCACTGCCGAACGGACCGGTCATCGCCTCGATCATCACCATAGGCGCGGTCGATAATCTCGGCCTGAAGGAGGGCATGAACGCCTATGCCATCATCAAGTCGAATTCGGTCATCATCGGCAGGGATCTGCAGGACGCCACCATAAGCGCACGCAACGTCATGCGCGGCACCATCAGCAAGGTTATCGAAGGCCCGGTCAGCACGGAAGTGGATGTCGAAATCGGGGGAGGAAACGTCATTTCGGCAATCATCACCCATGGCAGTTCCGAAAAACTCGAACTCAGGGAAGGCGAACAGATCTGTGCCGTGTTCAAAGCCTCGAGCGTGATCCTCGGCGTAAACTGAAGCGTTTCGGCCAGTACCGGGACGCCGCTGAAAAGAGCGCCGATCCCCCTGAACCGGATTTCATATTCTTCGTGACGGTTCGTGCAATTCGCGGGCAATAATCTTACATTCAGAAGAGACCCGGCCGCAATCCTTGCCGAAAATATCTCCTCTATTAATTCAACACGCGTCCTTGAGCCTTACAGACAACACCAGCCACCCG
>JAAXXP010000044.1 GCA_013334435.1 Chlorobiaceae bacterium
AGTAGGAGACCTCAGCCCCCTGTTCCCTGAGAAACAGACAGAGCAGGGCGGTTCCGGTTGTTCCGTCAACGTCGTAATCCCCGTAGAGAAGAATTTTTTCCCGCTGCTGCAGCGCTTCGAGCACACGGCCGACAGCAAGCTCCATATGCTGCAGCATAAAGGGAGAGGAAAGCTGCCCGATCGAAGGCCGGAAAAACGCTTTAGCCTCGTCAAAAGAGGTGACATTACGGTTGCACAACGCTCTTGCCACCGGAACACTGACATTGATCGCTTCCGAAAGAGCGGCAACAGTCTGCTCGTCCGGTTCAAGCAGTTTCCAGCGATAACGTTTCATATGGCGAAGGTATAGGCTTGCAGATCGAAAAGAAATTCTATATAACATTTTCACTGCCCCTTAACAACAGGCATGCTGGTCTGGCGGCGACGCCCGGCATTTGAAAAATGCGGGTAAATATCCTACATTATGTGCTACTGTTTTTCAACACGGCCCGCGAAAAACCATCGTCAACACCTTACCACATCCCGAGCATGAACCTCGTCACCATCGAACGGCACATTCTTGAACAGCAGAAATTCTTCCCTGAAGCGACCGGCGAACTGACCGATCTGCTCAACGATGTGGCATTTGCCGCAAAACTTGTCCGCCGCGAAGTGGTCAGGGCCGGCCTTGTCGATATTCTCGGTTTTGCCGGCAGCACCAACGTTCAGGGCGAAGAGGTGAAAAAGCTCGATCTGTTCGCCAACGACAAGATCATCAACGCCATCGGCCAGCACGGACGGTTCGCCGTGATGGGCTCGGAGGAGAACGACGGCATCATCATTCCTCCGAAGAACGAAACCGGCAGCTATGCGCTGCTGTTCGACCCTCTCGACGGCTCGTCGAATATCGATGTCAACGTCAGTGTCGGCACCATTTTCTCCATCTACAAGCTCAAGGGCGACGATCCCTGCAAGGCAAGCATCAACGACTGCCTGCAGCACGGTTCCGAACAGGTTGCCGCCGGTTACGTCATCTACGGCTCATCGGTCGTCATGGTCTACACCACAGGTCACGGCGTACACGGCTTCACCTACGACCCCACCATCGGCGAGTTCCTGCTTTCACACGAAAACATCGTCACCCCGAAAAAAGGCAAATACTATTCGATCAATGAAGGCTCCTACGCCCAGTTCAACGAGGGCACGAAAAAATATCTCGATTATATCAAAGAGGAAGACCCGGCAACAGGCCGCCCCTACAGCACCCGTTACATCGGATCGCTGGTCGCCGACTTCCACCGCAATCTGCTGACCGGAGGAGTCTTCGTCTACCCTCCGACCACCACGCACCAAAACGGAAAGCTGAGGCTCATGTACGAAGCGAATCCGCTCGCCTTCATCTGCGAGCAGGCAGGCGGACGGGCAACTGACGGAAGGAACAGGATTCTCGATATCCAGCCGACCGCCCTGCACCAGAGAACCCCGCTCTACATCGGAAGCCTGGAGGATGTCCTGGTAGCCGAGGAGTTCGAGCAGGGCCTTCGCTGAATCTGAAACGCATACAAAAAAAAGAGGGCGCAACACCTGTTGCGCCCTCTTTTTTTTGCTCCCCTTACAGCTCTCCCCTCTCGAATTCCGGATAGAATATCCGCTGTATCCCCACCGTTTTTCCGCTTGAGAGGTCGAGCGACAGAACGATCCCCGAAAAATGCACATCATCTTCGGCGCACTCATACTTGTGCGGCGTCTGGAAGAGCATTCTGTCGGTCGCCGACTTGATCTGCATGCCGATAACCGACTGATGGGGACCGGTCATTCCCGCATCGGAACAGTAGCCGGTGCCTTTCGGCAGAATACGTTCATCGGCCGTCTGGATATGGGTGTGGGTTCCCAGAACCGCCGATACCCGTCCGTCCAGGTACCAGCCGAGAGCGATCTTTTCAGCCGTGGCTTCCGCATGGAAATCGACGAAGATAAAGCGCACCTGTTCCTTCATCTGCTCCTTGATCTGCTTGAGCACCCAGTCTGCGGTCCTGAAGGGACAGTCGATCGGGTACATGAAGGTTCTCCCCTGAAGATTGATAACGGCGATGTCGCCCATACCTGCAGGAAGCTTGTAAATTCCGTAACCCCTCCCGTACGTGCCCTTGGGATAGTTCAAGGGACGTAAAACCTGGGAATTGGACTTCAGGGTATCGAAAAAATTGAAATTGCTCCAGGTATGGTTCCCTCCGGTCACGACATTGACGCCGGCCCCGATGAGCTGGTTGAGCGCTTCGAGGCTCATTCCCTTGCCGTGATGGGCGTTTTCGCCATTGCAGACGACAAAATCGACGCTGTACTTCTTTATGAAGTTTTTCAGCCAGAGATCGACCATCTTCAGTCCGGGAGTACCGACAACATCGCCGATGAACATCACCTTCAGGGTTTTCTGTGCCATACCTTTCCTATTAACGTATTTTATTTACTGAAACTGCCTGTTCAAGCAAGTTACGCATTACCCGCGAGACAGAACAGCGCTATTTCATTCGCGGCGCGGGTATTGCGCAGGCATTGAACTTGTAAACCCCCTGAACGGGTTCTTCAGTAAACAGGACTTTTCACATCAGCAAAACGGAGGACGACCATGGATACCAGGAGAAAAATCCGGAAGGTGTTCAAAAGCATGCAGGTTCTCGAAGGCGCAGGAGTTCTCCTGAAGCGCGCCTTCGGCTTCAGCCAGCTCCCTCTCTTCGATCCCTTTCTCCTGCTCGACGATTTCCGCTCTGCCAGACCCGAAGAGTACCTGAAAGGCTTCCCCTGGCATCCGCATCGGGGAATCGAAACCATCACCTACGTGCTCGACGGCTCTGTGGAACATGCCGACAGCATGGGCAACCGGGGCGTCATTTCAGGCGGAGGGGTGCAGTGGATGACCGCCGGAAGCGGCGTCATACACGAAGAGATGCCTTCCGGAAACGAACGAGGGGAAGTTGCCGGTTTCCAGCTCTGGGCGAACCTTCCCGCATCGGAAAAAATGATGCCCCCCCGCTATCGCGACATCAGATCGTCGGAAATTCCCGTGCTCCGGCTGGATAACGGCGTGGAAATCCGGATCATCTGCGGCAGATATGCCCAAAGCACGGGACCGGTCAGCGGCATAGCCATCGACCCCGAATATCTCGACATCACCCTGCCGCCGAACGCAAGCTTTACCCACGGGATGCCAGGCGGCCGCAAAGCGTTCGCCTACGTCATTGGAGGAAAAGGAGTGTTCTGCAATCAGGACGAACCCTTCGGATACGACACCGAAGGGGTGAGTTATTTCGACATGGAATCCTCTGCACTGGCTGAAAACGGAACCCTTGTGCTCTTCGGCGACGGAGAGAGCATCACCATCACCACCGGGGCCGATCCGCTGCGGATGCTCCTGATTTCCGGCAATCCCCTCAACGAACCGGTCGCCTGGCACGGACCGATCGTCATGAACACCCGTGAAGAGCTGCGCCTGGCTTTCGAGGAGTTCCAAAACGGCACGTTTATCAAAGCAGACGGATAGCAGTTCAAAACCATGCTCCGAAAAGGAACAATCATCACCTATGCAGGCCTGCTGACCGGCCTGCTGACGATCATCTCCGCAGGGTTGCTCCTGATTCCCGAAAAGGTTTCGCCCGAAGCGTTCCGGGCGGCATACGCGGCGCTTGACGCCTACCGGAGAGCACACCCGGAGGAGCATCCCCGCATGCTCGCTGTCGCGGACTACTCGAAGCCCTCATGGCTGAAGCGCATGGCGATCATCGACCTGAAAACAGGCCGGCAGAGCTTCTACCGGGTAGCGCACGGCAGGATGTCCGGCGAACTGTACGCCCGGCGTTTTTCAGACACTCCCGAATCGAACATGAGCAGTCTGGGGCTGTACAAGGTGCTTGCAACCTACTGCGGCGATCACGGAACGGCGCTTCGGCTCGAAGGTCTCGAACCGGGACGCAACGGGAACGCATTCCGGCGCGACATCGTGCTGCACTCCGCCGGCTACGTGTCGCTGCGCTACATTCTCCTGAACCTCGTCACCTTCAACGGGCCGAGAATCGGCAGAAGCAACGGCTGCTTCGTGGTATCGGCGGGAGAGATCGAAGAGGTCGCCCAACGGCTCGGCAGAGGGGGCTTTATCTACGCGTGGGCTGAAGAATCTGAAGAAAGGGAGTGATCGGACCGATCGGACGGATACTGCAAAAAAAACAGCGAAGCCCGGAGTGAACCGGGCTTCGCTGTTTTTTTCGGTATACATGTAATCGGCAATAAAATCGTCGTGAGATGATCGAGGGCAAGGCGGACGAAGCGCAGAAACCGGAGTGTACACGCAGTACATGAGGATTTCGAGCATCGCCCAACGAAGCCATCGATCATCGCAACAGATTTTACCCGATTACCTTACAGTGCGTCGATGATCGCGTTGAACGTCGCGCTCGGGCGCATGGCATTGCGGGTCAGCTCGTCGCTCGGATGGTAGTACCCTCCCATATCGACGGGGTGGCCCTGAGCCGCGATAAGCTCTTCGTTGATCTTCGCCTCGTTCCCGGCAAGCTGCTTTGCAACTCCCGAAAAACGGGCCTGCAGCTCCGGCTCGACGCTCTGTGCGGCGAGAGCTTCGGCCCAGTAGAGCGCCAGATAGAAGTGGCTTCCGCGGTTATCGATCTGGCCGACCTTGCGGGCGGGCGATTTGCGGTTGTCGAGGAACTTGCCGATAGCCTGGTCGAGCGTGTCGGCAAGCACCTGCGCCTTGCTGTTGCTGAACGCTTTTGCAAGGTGCTCCAGCGATGCGGCAAGCGCCGAGAATTCGCCGAGCGAGTCCCAGCGAAGGTATCCCTCTTTCTGGAACTGCTGCACGTGTTTCGGAGCGGAACCGCCTGCGCCGGTTTCGAACAGACCGCCGCCCTGCATGAGCGGTACGACGGAGAGCATTTTTGCGCTGGTGCCGAGCTCGATGATCGGGAAAAGATCGGTCAGGTAGTCGCGAAGCACGTTGCCTGTGACGGAAATGGTATCGTTTCCTGCACGGAACCGTACGAGCGAGAATTTCATGGCTTCCACAGGAGGAAGGATGCAGATTTCAAGACCGGCCGTATCGTGATCTTTCAGGCAGGCGTTCACCTTTGCGATGATCTCGCGGTCGTGTGCGCGGTTGCTGTCGAGCCAGAACACGGCGGGAGCGCCGGTCGCCTTTGCCCGGTTGACGGCGAGTTTCACCCAGTCGCGAACCGGAGCATCCTTGACCTGGCACATTCTGAAAATATCGCCCTCTTCAACCTGCTGCTCCATCAGGACGGATCCTGAAGCATCGACAACGCGAATCGAGCCGTTGCCGGGAGCCATGAAGGTCTTGTCGTGCGAGCCGTACTCCTCGGCCTTCTGGGCCATCAGGCCGACGTTCGGCACACTGCCGATGGTGGCCGGGTCGAATGCGCCGTTTTTCCGGCAATCCTCGACCATCGCCTGGTACATGGTGGCGTAGCAGCGATCAGGAATCATCGCTTTGGTATCGTGCAGCTGCCCGTCGGGGCCCCACATCTTGCCGGAGTCGCGGATGACGACAGGCATCGAGGCGTCCACGATAATGTCGTTGGGAACATGCAGGTTGGTGATGCCCTTGTCGGAATCGACCATGGCGAGCGCCGGACGGGTCGGGTAGACAGCCTGAATATCGGCCTCGATTTCCGCACGCTGCGCTTCCGGAAGATTCCGGATTTTGGCGTAAAGATCGCCGAGTCCGTTGTTGACGTTAACGCCGAGCTCCCTGATGACGGCCGCATGTTTTTCGAAAACATCCTTGAAGAACACCGTAACGGCATGACCGAACATGACCGGATCGGAAACCTTCATCATGGTCGCTTTCAGATGCAGCGACAGAAGAATGCCTGACTGGCGGGCATCGGCAATCTGGTCGGCGAAAAACTGACGCAGCGAACGAACGTTCATCACGGCGGTATCGATAACTTCACCTGCAAGCAGGGCGGTTTTCTCCTTGAGCACCTTGACGTTGCCGGCGCCATCGACAAACTCGATACGAACGCTGGTCGGGGCTCCGACGGTCACGGATTTCTCGCTGCCGTAGAAATCGCCCGATTGCATGTGCGCAACATGTGATTTCGAGTCGCTGCTCCATGCGCCCATCCTGTGGGGATTCTTTTTGGCATACTGTTTCACCGAAAGCGGTGCGCGACGATCGGAGTTGCCTTCACGAAGCACGGGATTGACGGCGCTGCCGAGCACTTTTGCGTAACGGCTCTGAATCTCCTTCTCGCGGTCGTCTGCCGGAGCTTCCGGATAGTCGGGCACCTTGTAGCCGTGGTCCTGCAGCTCCCTGATTGCGACCTTGAGCTGCGGGATCGAGGCGCTGATATTGGGCAGCTTGATAATATTGGCTTCCGGCTTCAGGGCCAGTTCACCGAGTTCTGCAAGCTGGTCGGAAATTTTCTGGTCGTCGCTGAGATTATCGGGAAAAGTCGCAATGATCCGGCCTGCAAGTGAAATATCCCTGGTCTCCACTTCGACACCGGTTCCTCTGGTGAATGCCTGGATAACCGGCAGCAGCGAATAGGTCGCCAGAGCGGGAGCCTCGTCGATTTTCGTGTAAATGATTTTTGCGGTAGTTGCCATTGTCATCTATGGTTTTATAGTTTTACGTGTTGTATGAAAAGACGGTTAAACGAAAAAAAAGAAAACCTGCCGGAATGCATTCCGGCACAAAGAAGCCTCTCCGCATGAACAGGTCAAACGGAATGCGCTTTACTTTCTCTTGGTATAATGGTACTGAACATACTACTTCAGCAACGGGTCCCCAGCGACCGGCGCAGGAGGGCGTCATCAACCCGGAAGCCCGGGAAGTGACCGGAAGGCAGGAAACCCCGGAAGGCTTCCTGCGGTAACTGTCTTTAAACCTGTACGACAACAAAGGCAGGGAAACACAAGCCCCGCTCTCCGGAGAGGGCCTGCATGTATCTCATGAAAAAAAGAGGGGCAATGCAGCAACTGCCTTACCCCTCTGCCGACGGCTTGAAATCTTCAAGGCCGACTTTCGAGGCAAGTTCGCTGTCGTTGAGAACCTCATGGGCAAGCTTGATCATGGGAATGGTCGCCCCCATGGAACTGTAGCCTCCGTCGTGGAAAAGGTTCTGCATGGTGACTTTTCTGGAAAGATCACTGAGCAGGGTCATGGTATATTCAGCGCACTCCTCTGCTGAAGCGTTTCCAAGCGGCGACATGAGATCGCTGTATTCATACATTTTCTCGAAACCGGGAATACCGCTGCCGGCTTTGGTGTATGTGGGACTCTGGGAAATCGTGTTGATGCGGATACCGCGCTTTGCAAGCCTCGGCCCGAAACTGCGTACAATGGATTCAAGCAGCGATTTCGCATCGCCCATATCCGAATAGGTCCAGTAGTTGCGCTGGGATGCGATATAGGAGAGCGCAAGAATGCTGGCGCCGTCGTTGATCGCCTCGTTTTTGAGCGCATAGGCGACAAGCCGGTGCAGTGAAAGCCCCGAAACGTCGAGGGTTCTCATGAACCACTCGTAGTTGAGATCCTCATAGGGAAGCTGCTTGCGGATATTCTGCGACATGCCGATGGAATGCACGATAAAATCAACGGAGCCGATCTTCTCTTTCAGCTCCTTGAAGCAGGCATCGACGTCCTCGTTTTTCGAAGCGTCACACACAAGAACAGGAGCGTTTCCGCAAAGTGAGGCGAGTTCTTCCATATTGCCGAAACGCAATGCGGTCGCAACGTTCGAAATGGCAATTTCAGCGCCTTCACGGTGTGCGTGAAGCGCGATCTGCCAGCCGATGCTGCTTTCATCAAGCGGACCGAAGACAATTCCTTTTTTCCCTTTCAGTAAACCATAGTGCGATTTATCGGACATGATGCAAGCTGATTCTTTAACAAAAATTTGGGATTAATTTCCCGTGAGTTCTATAATTTAAACCAAGAAGATACAAGATTCCTGTGAAAAGCTAAACAGTTTCCCGGTAATTTTTACCGGAGGGCGCCTCTCCGGAAAGCGACTATATCTTCAGTCTTCTCATTGAACGAAGCTTGTCGAGTACGTTTTTATTCACGCTGAGTTCAATTTCCTCCTTTTCGACCGGCACTTCCCTGAAAACGACCCTGAGAAGACTGTCCTCGCGGATATACTTCTCGAGTTCGAGACTGTAGAGCGCCCGCGGCAGCGTAATGATGCGCTGCGCCCGGTCAACGGTAACGACGATATCGGTACCCATCCGCTCCACCTTTACATCTTCGGCATCCTTCAGAAACGGTATCCTGATGCAGAGAATCTCGCGGTGATCCTCCGTGACGGCGTTCTTGAGACTCTCTATCCAGAAATTCTTGCCGGAGTAGAAAATCTTGTCGGGGATCTGCTCTCCGAAGACCAGCTTGCTGATCTCATGGAGCGCGTCGGACCCTATCGGCTCGGTTCGCTGCAGGTTGCAGCGGAATACCGGCGTCGGATAGAACGAGTTGTCGATCTCCATCAGGTACTTGCTGTGCAGGTCGCTCCAGAACTCGAAATACTCGCCGACGGTTCTCGATGTAGGCAGAATCTTGTTGATGACGATACCGTCGATATTGATGCCGTAAAGATGAACGAAGGTATACGCCCGCTTGGTTTCGAGAATCGAGAGCTTTTCGGGATTGAGCACCAGGCGGAAGGTGACTTCCGGACTGAGAATGAACTTGTTGATATCCTCCATCTGCTTGAGCAGCACATTCACCTCGTTGAAGAAATCCTCATCGGGTATGGAGTTGCCGCTCAGGGGACGGGCAAGGGACGACATGCTTTTGTACAGCTTGAAGAACTGCTTGCCCATGTTGCCGCCGATGATGATTTCCGGATAGGCAAGAAGCCTCAGGGTATTGCCCGTCGGCGAGGTATCGAGCACCACCGCGTCCCATCTGCCCGACTGGGCCTCGTCGACCAGCCGGCTGAGCGCGAAAATCTCGTCGAGACCGGGCTGGGTGGTCAGCTCGGAAGCCATACCGCTGTCTATTCCCTTGTTCTGGTAGGAATTGGAAACGAATTTCTGAAACCCCGACATGTTCTTTTTCAGCTCGTAGATCGTATCGACTTCGAGCCCGTAAAGGTTATTCTCGATTTTCTGGGGATCGTTCCGGCTGATCTGGGTATTGAATACGTCGGAAAGCGAGTGCGCGGGATCGGAAGACATGATGAGCACCTTCTTGTTCTGCCGGGCCAGCGCAACGGCAGTGGAGGCTGAAATCGTGGTTTTACCCGTTCCTCCCTTTCCTGAATAGATGATCACCCTCGGCTGAGACTGGTTTTCCGTTAAGTCTCTGGACAGCATAGACAGCACTCCCCTTGATAAAGCTCACAGTTCTTTAAAAACACGATATTTATGAAGGTACCATTTTTCCCTTTCATAGAAAACGAATCTTTTTAAGGAGCGCTCCGGAGAGCATCTGCATATACTCTTCGTGCGGAACATCGACTGCTCCGAGCTTCTGCAGATGGGGGTTCATGATCTGCGCATCGAGCAGGAGATACCCTTTTTCCTGCAGGCGCCTGACCAGCCGGTCGAATGCAACCTGTGAGGCATAGGAACGGCGGTAAAACATCGACTCTCCGAAAAAGGCGCCGCCGATGGCGATGCCGTACAGACCTCCGGCAAGCTCGTCGCCATACCAGCTCTCGACGCTGTGCGCGATACCGAGCCGGTGCAGTTTCAGGTAGGTATCGGCAATCTCCCGGGAAATCCAGGTTTCGCTGTCATTTTTACGGGGAGCGGCGCAGGCCCTGATCACCCCTTCGAAATCGGTGTTGAACCGGACCCGGTAATCGTTGCGACGCAGGATGCGCTGCACATCGCGCGAGGGGCGGTAGTCGTCGAGTGGTACGACGGCCCTGAAATGCGGCTGGCACCAGTAGAGCTTTTCATCCAAAGGGTCCGACATGGGAAAGAAACCCTCACGATAGGCCCTGAGCAGTTCTCCTATATCGATCATGGCTGTTTTGACTGGGTGGGCGGCCGGTTACCGGAACCGGAGCAGAACCTCTTCGAGGGTTCTCTTCGGAACATGGTGAATACCGTGGGCATCCCTGTAGTAGCGAACATCGCCGCCCTCCCGCATCTGTTCGATCACGACGGGCTCGACAGGCTTGCCCAGAGCAAGCACGAATTCAATTGCATAACGGACGGGAATGTTCAGGATGGCGCAAAGGCGGTCGCGATCGACCGAAGCCACCATGCACCCCCCGAGGCCCATCGAGGTCGCACCGAGCAGGATGGTCTGCGCGGCGATGCCGCAGTCGCAGGCCGCGCCGGAACTGATTGCAAGGTCGCGGAGCATCACCAGATACGCCGCAGGCCGTTCATGCTCGGGCGGACCGTGCCAGTCGTCGAGATAGCCGGCCCACGAGAGGCATCCGAACACCGCATCGCACCCTTCGCGATCCGAAACGGCGACATATTTCAGCGGCTGCAGGTTTCTTGACGACGGCACGTAACAGGCGAGTTCGACCAGACCGGCAAGCAGTCCGTCGTCCAGCCGGAAGGAGGCGTCGAAGCGCCGGTAGCTGCGGCTGCGGGTAACGATATCCCTGAAATTCATGATTCCCCCTCAGAAAGATTCGTTGGTTGCCTTCCATGCGGAGTCCGTGTACCGGGAAAGCCCGTCCCAGTCGCCGCTTCCGATCCACTCGGCAATATAATCAACCGTACGGGAGTAGTTGAGCGGCTCGCGTCCGGGAAGCTGCAGCCACTCGGCAAGCACCGAGCCGTCAAGCGAGTGCATGGCCATGCCGTACTCCAGCTCGACCATGGCAAGCGCGTTCGACTCCTGCTCTATCTGCCCGTCGAGAGGCCTGAGCAGAAGCTTTTTACCGAGATGCAGCGCCTCGCCGGGAAGCTCGAAACCGGCATTGCAGACAACGCCGTTGCACTCCATCAGATCGCCAAGAAACCCTTCACGCGAATAACCCCTGAAATGCAGATGACCGTCGTCGGAATCGCCGGTCACCTTTCCGTAGATGAAGAACTCGCAGCTGTCGAACGGACGGACGAATCCGGTGACATCGTCAACCTCCTCGAACGGCAGATAGACCAGGATTTTGGTCGGCAGGACATCAACCGCCCGGCGGGCGTAAAGGCTGGCAGGAATGACCGGAGGAAAGATCGGCTGGTTGAAATGGCTCCAGTGCAGTCCCGCATTGTAACGGGCCGGAGCGAAGTTCAGCAGGGTGTACTTCTCGAAAATGTTCCCTTTTACAAAAGGGATATTGTAACGGAACGCATACTGGTGGCCGAACCCGACACTTGGAATATTGCGGATTTTGGCAACCATCGAGGTAATCGGCTCGAAATCGGTGACGACCAGATCGACCCCGGTTGTATCGAGCATCAGTACATCGCTCATGAGCCTTGCGAAATCGAGCTGGAACATGGTCTCCATATAGTTCATCCGGCCCCTGTAGGTCACCAGCGTAAGCCCCTTCATGACCTGATAAGGCTCGAAAATATCGATCTCTTTCAGCTCCTCCTGTTTTCTTCCGCTGATGATCACCTCCACCTCATGGCCGTCCTCCCTGAGTTTTCCGACCAGCTCCCTGCTGCGGCTGATATGGCCGTTTCCCGTACCCTGTACCCCGAAAAGGATTTTCATGCTGCTGAACCGTTTATCTTCATACTTTTCCAGGGGCCGTCTCCCGTTACCTGCCGCCCCGGCAGAGAACAGGGCCCCCCATATTGCGCTTGCGGCCTAACCGACAATTTTCAGATTGGCGTACTGCACCATCAGCGTCTTGTCGCCTGCCGAACGGAACCTGATTTTAACCTTTGCCGTCGATCCGGAGCCCTGCAGTTCCAGAACCATGCCGGGACCAAACATGGCGTGGTGCACCAGAGAACCTGCCCGAAGGCCGTTCGCTGCAGGCTTCTTCTCCTGCCGGGGAGCCTGAAAGCCGGTCTGCGGAGCCACGCTTCTGGACTGGAACCCTCTCGACGGCGCGCTTCCCGAAGCCGGGGGCCTCTCGCCGGAACCTCGACCGGAAAGCAGTTCGCCGCTTTCGGTACGAACAATGGAGGCATCGATTTCAGCGACGAACATCGAACGCAGACACTGCTGCGGCTGACCGTACTGGTAGCGGGAACGGGCCCACGAAAGATATATCTTTTCCTTGGCCCTCGTCATGGCAACGTAAAAGAGCCGCCGCTCCTCCTCCAGTTCGTCATGCTCGTAGGTGTTGAGCGGAAATAACCGTTCCTCCATGCCGGTAATGAACACAACCGGAAACTCGAGCCCCTTGGAGGCGTGCACGGTCATCAGCGACACGTAATTGTCGGACTCCCTGGTCTCGTCGTAATCCGAGGCAAGGGAAATATTCTCGAGAAAATCGCCGAGCGAACTGGAATCGGGGTTGTGGTCGGAAAAATCCCTGGCCATCGAAAGCAGCTCCTGAAGGTTGTCGTAGCGCGCAAGCGATTCGGCGGTATTCTCGGCCTGAAGCTGCGCGGGAATCCCCGTCAGGCTGAACAGTTCGCTGAGCACATCGTACACGCTGCCGTACTCCGCAAGCGCCTTGAGCTGCTCGACCACGCCGCTGAAACTCTCCAGGGCGTTCACCAGACGCTGCTGGAATCCCCCTCCGGAGGCATTGCGGATGGCTTCGTAGAGCGAAACGTCCTCCTGGGAGGCATACTCCTTCAGTTTGGCGATACTGACATCGCCGATCTTTCTCGGAGGGAAATTTATGATCCGCAGGAGCGATTCATTGTCGCGTTCATTGACGATAAAACGCAGGTACGCCACCGCATCCTTGATCTCCTTGCGCTTGTAGAACGAGACGCTGCCGAAAATCCTGTAGGGAATACGGTTCTGGCGCATTACATCCTCGAGCACCCGCGACTGCGCGTTGGTCCGGTAAAAGACGGCAAACGCCGAAAATTCGAGACCATCCTTCTGGCGCATCGAACGGATCTGCTCCACAACCTTCTCGCCCTCCTGCCGTTCGTTGTATGCCTCGAGCAGGGTAACCGGCTCTCCGGCATTGCGGTGCGAAACCAGCTCCTTCTTGATCTGGCGGCGGTTGTTGCGGATGACACTGTTGGCGGCCTGGAGAATCGTACCGGTGCTCCGGTAGTTCTCGACCAGCTTGAAGGTGAGCGACTCCTGATAGTCGTCCTGAAAATTCAGGATATTGGAAATATCGGCGCCGCGCCACGAGTAGATCGACTGCGCGTCGTCGCCGACAACGAAAATATTGCGATGCCTGGCGCCAAGCATTTTTGCGGCAAGGTACTGCGCCCGGTTGGTGTCCTGATACTCGTCGATCAGAATGTAGCGGAAGGTCTCCTGCAGCTCCCCGAGAACGGCCTCATGCGCCCTGAACAGCTCGAGCGGCTTGATGAGCAGATCGTCGAAATCGAGCGCATTGTTCTCGCGCAGTTTTTTGGTATAGAGCTCGTAGACCTTCGCCGCCTGCTGCTGGTTGTAATCGCCAGGCCTGGCCTGGAACTCCGATGGAAGGATGAAGCTGTTCTTGGCCTTGCTGATAATCGACTGCACGGCATTCACCGGCAGCGAATCGAGTGAGATGCCCAGTTCGTTCATCGACTGGCGGATCAGGCTTTTACTGTCGTCGGAATCGAAAATCGAGAAATTCCTGTCGTAGCCGATAAGATGGATGTAGCTGCGCAGCAGCCGGGCAAAAACGGAATGGAAGGTTCCGATCCAGAGGCCGGAAGAGCCCGATCCCTGCAGCAGTGCGTCGATCCGGTGGCGCATCTCCCCTGCGGCCTTGTTGGTGAAGGTCAGGGCGAGAATGTTATACGGGGAGACCCCGTTATTGCGGATAAGATGGGCGATGCGGTAGGTGATCACCCTCGTCTTTCCGGAACCGGCGCCGGCAAGCACCATAACCGGCCCTTCGGTTGCAGTGACCGCACTGCGCTGTACATCGTTGAGATCGCGAAGAAAATCCGTCAAAACGTTACTGATCCGTTAACAGGTTAAGCACTCCCCGGGTACTGAACGTACCGCTGAATGGGCTGAAGTTCCTGTTGAATTTCGTATAAGTTTGTTCGAATTACAAACAGGCTCTCCCAAAAAACGTCGCCGGAGGATGGCGGGCAAGGCTGTACTGCTCTTTTTTCTTACCTTTATGGGCGCATCCCCTCCCTGCTTCCGGCCGGGAGGGGGCGTCTGCAGCAGGGAAAAACCGGCGGCGGAACGGCCGGAGCGGTTCGCTCCCGGAAAGGCCGAACGGCAGATTTGACGCACTTTCTTCAGGAGAGATTACAAAGGGCAACGGATATGAACGGACTGGCGCTTACAACCTACACCACCATCAGCCCGCTGCTTTTCGGCGCAGCAAGGATGATCAGCCCCCTTTTCAGACGGCTGCATACGTTTACCTCCCTGCGCAACAACCTGTTCGAAGAACTTGAAGCAACCGTCCGATCCACCGCAAAAAGCTCTTTCCGGCTCTGGGTGCATGCCGCTTCGGTCGGTGAATTCGAACAGGCCCGTCCGGTCATAGCCGCCATGCAGGAGAAACACCCGGATATCACGATTTTCGTCTCCTTTCTTTCGGACTCCGGCTACAATGCCCGAAAAAACTTCGCAGGAGCCGCCGCGGTCTTCTACCTCCCGACCGACACGCCCGCAAACGCAAAACGCCTCGTATCGCTGCTCGAACCCGACATGCTCATGCTCATGCGCTACGACTTCTGGCCCAACCACCTGCTCGCAGCAAAGAGATCCGGCGCACACCTCATACTCGCCGCAGCGGTGCTCCTGGAGAACTCGCAGTACTTCAACCCCCTGCTGAAGGGCTTTTACCGCGATCTCTTCAGCCTGTTCGATCATATCTACACCATTTCGGCAAAGGACACCCATGCATTCCGCGACCGGTTCGGCTGCCTGCAGGCGGAGACCGCCGGCGACACCCGGTTCGACCAGGTCTTTCTTCGCAGCCGGAATGCCGGAAAGGTCGCGCATCTGAAACCCCTTTATGAAAACCGCACCGTCCTCATCGCCGGCAGCATCTGGCAGATGGACG
>JAAXXP010000045.1 GCA_013334435.1 Chlorobiaceae bacterium
TTCCCGATCATGTCGCCCAACCCCTTCATTCCTCCGAGGTTTTCTGCAAGGCCGTCGAGCAGCGATCCTTCGGGGCTGGCCTTGTCAACCATTTCGGGCAGCGCATCGGCGATGGCGGTTTTCGCGCTCTCCTCCGAAAGCCCGAGCTGTCCGGCGAACTCCTTCAGCTTCTCCTGACCGACAATACCCGCTAACGCATCGGGCGAAACCGGTTTGTTGGCTCCTTTTCCGAGCCAAGACGAAGCGATATCGCCGAGACCTCCAGCCTGCATGCCGGAGAGCAGGGCTCCGAAATCGGGCTTTCCGCCTTTGCCCCCCAGAAGCGATCCCAGGGCCGCCGTGATTTTGTCAAGCGGTATGCCTGTCGTATTTTTGTCGCTGTTGCCCTGAATGGCCGATGCTCCAAGCTGAATCAGTGCTGCGATATCCATGTCGTGTTCTCCCGGTTTCATTATGCCGTCGTCCTGGCTGATCACTTGCCGCGCCAGCGTGTTTCTGCGGCTCTTGCATGCAAGTTTGCATGTTTTTATTGTATAAACAAGACAAATTGTGTCATTGAGAGCCTTATTGCAACAGGCCTATCTGACGATGATGGGAGCCGAAAAACTGTATCCCGCTCCATGGGAGGTTTTTACGGGTATGGAGATCTCGCTGTTTCCCTTTTTACGTCGCATGCGATGGACCAGTGCGTCGAGTGAGCGGTTGCCTGACGCGGTGTTTTCGTAATCGAGGGTTTGCAGAAGCTCCTCGCGTTCAACCACTTTCCTGGGGCAGGAGGCCAGCTTTTCAATAAAATCGAATTCCTTTGCCGTCAGAATTATTTTTTCACCTTCCGGCGTCAAGAGAGCCCACTCCTTCCTTGAAAGTACCCAGGGCTTTATTTCCGGGTCAGATGCGTATTCGCTCTTTTCCTCTTCCTGCTCGCCTGGGTGCGGGTTGTTGAGACGTCCCAGGATACTGGTGATCGATGCGAGCAATTCAGGGAAATCGACCGGTTTTGTCAGATAGAGATCCGCCCCGGCTTCATAAGCGACGATCTTGCTTTTCTGGGATGTTTGCGCAGTCAGCATGATAATGCGCATGTCCGTGTTTTTGCGGACGTATTCGGCAAGCACAAGGCCATCCTGATCCGGAAGCGCTATATCGAGAATCGCCAGAAGAAAACGATCCTGGGAGATTTTCTGATAGAATTCCAGGGCTGAAGCAGCCCCTGTGACATCAAACCCCGCAAGTACGAGATACTCCATGATGCTTTCACGGAAATCCCGATCGTCCTCAACAATGATGATTTGCCTGTCAGACATTGCAGCAGAATAAAATGTTGTTGTAACAAGCCTTCAATATAGCGCTTTACAAGGCCATATCGCCAGGGCGGTCAATAGTTTCCTGCTCGTCGCTGTCTCGCATGTTCACGCCGGTATCATCGGTAACAGGCAGTCGCACGGTTACCTCGACCCCCGAGGGGAATCCTTTGAGCGTCACGTTTCCGTTATGCTGTTCGATAATCTTCTTGACAAGCCAAAGCCCGAGGCCGGCTCCGCTGGTGTTCATGGAATTTCTTCCTCGCTGGTACTTGTTGAAAAGCGTTTCGCTTTCCTCTTTCGAGATCGTTGTTCCCCGGTTGCGTATCGTGATGACTACCTCGGCAGCCTTCTTCCGGCAATCCACCGTGACGGGAGTGCCGGGGGCGGAATATTTCCGGGCATTATCGACCAGATTGTATATAGCCAGCTTGAGCTGCGATGGTTCACCGAATACCTTGCTGTCTTCAAGGCGTTCGGTGAAACGGATGTCCACATCCGGCCACATGTTCTTGAACGATGCTATCTGTGAGTAGATGAGCGGGGCTACCGTGATATGGTTTTTTTCCTGTGTCTCCTGGGTTTCGGTCATGCGACTCTCCTGCATGGAAACCTCCATGACCTCGACAAGGCGGTCGATGGCTCGGTGTATCTTGTTGATTTCCGTTTTGATCAGCCGGTTGCCGCTCTGGTTTTTCACCTCGATGAGGTCGAGATTTCCCCGTATGATTGCCAGCGGTGTGCGGTATTCGTGAGAAACCATGCTGATGAACCGTTCCAGTCGTTCGATTTCGAGCTGCAACTGTTCGGTACGTTCGGTGACTGCCTCTTCGAGCTGGTTGATGTTTTTCTGCTGCAGTTCCTGCAGGGTGATGTCCGTCATCATGACGAGCAGGATCGAACGGTCCTTCAGATTGATGAATTCCGCCGAATAAAGGACGTTGAGCTGTTCTCCGTTTTTTTTCCGCAGTTGCACGGGGCGGTTGAAAAGCCGGCCATGGTTTTTGAGTATCGAGACGATCTGTTTCCACTCATCCAGCTTCACATACAGGGAGTGGTCGGTGACAGGACGTTCAATGGCATCCTGCCAGGTGAACCCGAAAAGATGCAGCCATGAAGAATTGACGTTGATCAAACGGCCACCCTGAAGATCCCAGATGCCAATGGCCACAGGTGCATGGTCGAAAATGCTCCGGAATTTCAATTCACTTTCGGCAAGGGCGAGATCCGTATTTTTTCGTTCCGTGATGTCGATCACGGTGCCGATATAGCAGGACACCTCTCCGTTCTTCTCACGCAGGGGCATGCCCCTGCACATGAGCCAGTGAATGGCCCCATCCTTGTGGCTCACCCGGTATTCGACGTTGATTTCCGTTTCACTGCTTGCTGCATGCATGACGGTCTGGAACGTCATGTCCCGGTCTTCCGGGTGAACGTTGGTTTCACAGAGCTTGTGTGAAGACTTAATGCTGTCAGGCTCCATCCCGTAAAGACTCCAGACCCGGTCCGACCAGAACACCTGATCGGACTTGACATTCCATTCCCAAATACCGGCGTTTGTAGCTTCCAGAGCCTGATTGAGACGTGTTTTGCTCTGGCTGAGAGCGATTTCAATCTGTTTGCTTTCGGTTACATCGATAATTGTTCCGATGTAACGGTTTATTTTGTTGTTTTTTTCATATACGGGTTTGGCTCGTGACATCAGCCAGTGTATCGAGCCGTCAGGGTGCATGACGCGGTATTGGATGTTGATTTCGTTGCAGTGCTTGGCGGCCTCGGTGACGCTGTTGGTGGCCATCTCACGATCTTCGGGATGGATGGTGTTCGCCCAGAGCCGGAAGGAGGGCTTGTCATCGCTTTTTGCCAGGCCGTAGAGCGCCCAGATCTCCTCAGACCAGATATTTTCGTTGGTTTGCAGGTTCCACTCCCAGACGCCGGCGTGGGCGGCTTCGAGCGCCTGGTTGAGCAGACTTTTGCTTTCAAGGAGTTCGAGCTCTATCTGCTTGCGCTCCGTTATGTCGATGATGGTGCCGATATAACGGATTACTTTGCCCTCATCATTGTGCAGGGGCATGCCGCGTGAAGTAAGCCAGTGGATGGATCCGTCGGTGTAGCAGACCCGGTATTCGACAGACGCCGGGTTCTGGTTTTTTACAGCCTCCTTTATGGTCCATGATGCCATCTCCCGGTCTTCAGGATGGATGGTATCCAAACAGAGCTGATGGTTCAACGGCACACTTTCCACCTGCAAACCGTACAATCCCCATACCTGTTCCGACCAGCTCAGGCGGTCTGTTTCGATGTCCCATTCCCAGATTCCCGAGTGTGCGGCATCGAGGGCATAGCTGAAGCGCATCTTGCTCTCGACAAGATCCTCTTCAAGCTGTTTTTGCCTGCTGATATCAACGCCGACAGCAACGACACACGGTTCGCCGTCAATGATCACTCTTCTTCCTCTGGTAGCCAGCCATAACGGCACGGGTCTTCCCGGCGGGCATATTTTCACTTCGCTGCTGTCCTCGGCGCCGGAGTGCAGAATGTTCAGGAACTTCTTTTTAACCGGAAAAATCTGATCGGCGCAGATGGTCTCTATCGGATCGACGCGCTCTGTGATGTTGCCGGTTTTGCCGAAGATGATGTCGTGGGCATACTGGTTCCACACCATCAGCTTTCCATCGGCGTTCAGAATGATGGCGCAGCCCGGCATGGCTTCAAGCAGGGCGGTTTTCAGCGCCCGTTCTTTTTCCAGCTCATCCTCAACCTGTTTTTGCCTGGAAGTATTTTCGAGGCTGATCAATAATTTCGTGACGGCTTTTTCTTCTGACCTGAAGGGATTGATGGTTACTCTGAAAGAGTCCCTTTCATCTTCAAACATCAGACGTTCTCCGGTATGGAAAACCTCGTTTGCTTTTTGCATGAAATGAACCGCAAGTTCCGGAAAAGGGACCACATCAGAGAGCAGGTCGGAGATGTTTTCGCCGATGCACTCTT
Organism: Chlorobiaceae bacterium; assembly: GCA_013334435.1. Classification (GTDB taxonomy): domain Bacteria; phylum Bacteroidota; class Chlorobiia; order Chlorobiales; family Chlorobiaceae; genus Chlorobium. Next base: position 4,293 of record JAAXXP010000045.1, read on the forward strand.
GCGGACTTCTGTCGAATTGAGCGGCAAACAGGGTGTTTGCGTTGAGGACCACTCCTTCTGCATCAATGATGAAAAAAGCATCGGGAAGGGATTCCAGCAATGCGCCGATCCCGGTATCGTTGTTGCCGGATGGAATGTTTTTCTTGTGCATTGCCCTGGATTACTGTCGTTTGCGGTTCAGGATGCAGCCGCCGTCGTTACCGCCGCTCCTGATGCCTTTCCGAGAAAACCGGAAACTTTTCATGGAAAGGTTTTGATATTAGTAAGATTTTGTAAGAAAAAGCTACGATTTTTTCATAAAAATCTGTAACAGGAAACCGGGGCTTCAATGCAGGATATCCGGAATCCGCAGGCGGGGCGTCACGAAGGCGCCATGGTTTGACTTGACGGAGGGGCTCTTGCATGGATAGACTTATGCCTGCATGTATTTCATGCCGATCAGGCCGGCGGCGATAAACTGGTTGACGAGGAACAGGATGTTGTTGACCACCTGAAAGCGCAGGAAGGCGTTGTGCTCGTGTATTTCGCTTTTGCCGATCGTGTGCCCGAATCCGTCGTCTACGGCGATCTGCATGAAGTAAAGGCCTTTGTGGGGGTCACGGTAGAGTTGCACCTGAATGACGATATCGACAAAGAGCGTTACCAGCAGGAAATACATCAGCAGATGAAAACCCCAGCTCCATGCGAGCCATGCGAATACGGCAAACACCAGATCGACGATGGTAAAGGCGACGAGGAATGTGTTTTTAGGACCGATCATCACGGCCAGCGATTTCATCCCCCCTTTCGCATCGCCTTCCTGGGATTTGAAATCATTCATGATGATGAGTGCTGTGGCCATAAAGAAGTTGAGCCCCGCCATCCACAGCGCCTCGGGACGCAGTTCGCTGAAGAACGCGTTGGCCGAGATCCAGGTTATGACTCCATAGGAGATGCCGACCGCGGGCGCCGACAGAAAAATATTCTTTTTCAGCTTGAGCGGGGGAGCCGAGTAAATATAGCCGAGCCCCAGGCCGGTGGAGAGAGAAAGGCAGATGATCAGGCCCCGCTGGCCGCCGACGTGCAGGCTGATCCACGACCCGAGCAGCACTGCGACGGCAAGAACGATGCTCCAGTTCCAGAGAGCCTCCTGTTTGGTCAGCCGTCCGGAAGGAATCGGCCTTGTGGGCTCGTTGATCCGATCGAGTTCGAGATCGTAATAATCGTTTACCGACTGGCTGAAACCCGTGCCGAGAGGGCCGTAGATCAGAAACAGCAAAAAGAGGAGCAGGTAATCGTGTGCATTCGACTGCATGGCTCCCGACGCCATGGCGCCTCCTGCCAGGCAGGGGAAAACGCTGATCCAGGTGACGGGATCGAGAATTTCGATATGGGCCTTGATTTTGCCGATAAACCCGGCCGGTTTGACCGGTATTGCCTTTGCTGTGGTTGCCATGACTGCTCTCGAAATTCTGAGGTGTGTTAATGAAACATAGAATGGGCACCCAGTTCCTGACCTGCACATCCTTCTTTAAGTATCCGGGCATAAAAATCCCTGAGCGTGTCGTTCCCGAAGGAAGGCGTCGCAGCACCATCGTACGTTTTCGTTTCCGGGTCGAACACCAGCATCGATTCCGAGGCGTAATACCGTCCTGTTCTGGCGAATTCCGCCTTGTCTTCCAGTGCCGGGAACAGTTTCGATAGCAGGCTCAGCGCCGGAATGGTCAGATCGAAAATTCCGATCGGGATTTTTCTGAACTTCGATTTCCTTCCCAGCAGTTCAAAAAGCAGTTCCCCCTGTGCTTTTGCAGAGACAGGCTCTCCGGGACCGCCTACGGGAAGGATTCTGTTGCTTTTCGACGGATCTTCAAGGCAGTCTGCCATGAAGCGCGCAAGGTCGGCCTCGCTGATCGGTTTGCACGAGGTAAGCTCTCCATTGCCGAATAGCACATAAGGCTTTCCTTTTTTCACGGACTCCACCTGTCCGGCCAGGGACTTGAAAAAAGCCGTGGGTCGTACGATCGAATACGTCATACCCGAATCCCGGAGATCATGTTCGAATTTCAGCTTGGCTCTCTGGAACTCAAGCATCGGTTTCTGAACGCAGATCGCCGAGAGCAGGACGAACTGTTTCGCTCCTGCGGTTTTTGCCGCGTCGAGAACGTTGCGGTTTGCCTGGTAGTCGATCATCCAGGAGTCCTTTACCCCGCCGCTGCGTGAGGTCAGGCATGAGATAACGGCATCGAACCGTTCACCGCGCATGCCAGAGCCGACGAGGGATTCGCTGTCGCAGATATTGCCGAAGCGTACCTCGGAACCAGCCAGCTGTCTGCGGGTTTGCCCGGCGGAAACGGATCCGTCAATTCCCGAGCGCTCCCTGGCAAAACTTACCACATCGTATTTTCTTGCAACAAGTTCCTGTGTAACGAATTTTCCGATATATCCTGTAGCTCCGGCGACAAATACCCTCTTTGTCCGTTGAACTGCACTGCTGCCGGAAAAACCTGAAAGAGAACTCAATGGTACCTTGAATTTTATTGGGAAAAGTGCTTCCAGACCCTCACCGATGCTTGCGCATCACTGCAATTGTGCATTCAGTCAGGCTTCTGCTGCGAGGAGTGTTTTCCGATAAATCTGTTCAGCAGCAGAACAACAAGAATTCCTCCGAAAAAAAAGCCTACCGGAGCGATAATGGTCGTGTAATTGAATAAGTCTGTGTGCATGGTGGAGCTGTTGATGATTTTTTTATGGTACCGGATCACGCAGTAAACCGCAGTGAGGAGTATTCCCGCTTCGCCGGTCGGACCCTTCGTGCTTCGCGATGTTCACAGATACATGCCGATGTTCAGTTTTCTGGTGAATGCATGCATCTTGAAATTGGCCAGCCAGACCCAGTTGAGCGGTTTTCCCTGCATCCGCTTCATGATTGCCCTTCCTTTATAGACCTCCTGCTGAAGTTTTATGAAGTTTTCGAGCAGCTTTTCTCCCTGCATGTTCCTTGGCTCGAACATGTAGTGATAGGTGTCGTACCTGTCCCAGTCGCAGTGCCTTATCCTTGGTTTCATCTCTTCAAAGTATGGCGTTCCCGGAAAAGGCGTGACAAGCGAGAATACCGGAAACTCGATCCGGTTCTGCATGATGAAGTCATAGGTTGCCTGGAAACTCTTTTCACTGTCGTCGTCGAAGCCGAACATGAAGTATCCCTGTATGGCGATGCCGTTCCGGTGAAGGTTGTTCACCGCCGTCGCATAGTTCTGGAGGCGGTTGGCGCCCTTGTTCATGCTTTTGATGATGTCGGGGTTGAGCGATTCGAAACCGATGCTCATCAGATCGCATCCCGATCGACCGGCGATTTCCGCCACCTCGGGTTTATGCAGGAAATTCATGGATATGTTCGCGTTCCATCTCACGCCGATCTTCGACATGCCTTCGAGCAGTTCGGTAAAGTATTGGGGCCGGAAACTGATATTGTCGTCCATGAACGAGAAGGTCGCCCTCTTTTTTCCAAGGCGCTCCTGATGGTACTGCATCTCCTCGAGTACGAGATCGATTTCGCGGTACCGGTAACTCTTGCCGTATATGGTGGGTGTGGTGCAGAAATTGCATCCTACAGGGCATCCCTTGGTGGCCAGAACCGGGATGCGCGAACTGTATTTATTGGCATGTTCCGAATTAAGGGCGTAGCTGAAATCCGGACCCCGCATGGTGGTCATCGGCTGCAGCTCGTGCGCCTGATAGAGGGGCCTGGGTGTACCCTGCAGAATATCGCGGGCCAGATCGTCCCATACGGACTCCACCTCGCCGTATACCACGCTGGTGCAGTGCTCTGCGGCTTCTTCCCGCATCATGGTCGGGTGTACGCCGCCGAACACTACGATTTTCTTCTGGGCAAGGGCCCTGTCGCCTATACTGTAGGCCCTCGAGGCATTGAGAGTCCGGAAGGTGATGGCGACAACGTCATAAGCCGAAAAATCTTCAGGAACCGGATCGCCGGTACGTTCATCGATGAGCGTTACGTTAAAAAATTCTCCGGCAAGCGTGGCGACCATGATCAGATTCAGCGGCATGCTGACGCTTCCTGAATCGACCATCATGCTCGTAGAGCTTTTTGGCTGGATGAACAGCCACTTTTTTCTGTTTTTCTTTTCCGCGGCAAGCTGCTTCAGGGATGTTCCAATCACCTCATGAAGCGTCGTCCCGGTGTTTCGGGTGTTTTCTTCGGCCATCCTGTCTGTTCTCTGGTAGTCGTATTTACTGCTGAAATAAATCGCCGGTCATGACGCTTCACGATTCGAACCGTTTTCGGATTTCCTTGGTTGGCGTCGCATGGCCTGACAGGGCGGGAGAGCTTCCCCGGTAACCGCCGGCCGTGCTGCTGCCGCCGTAAAGATGCGGATAGGCATTGGCTCCCAGCCTTTTGGTACACTTGCCGACATTTTCGAGATAATCGCCGACAACCCACCAGTGCCCGTCAATGAAGACCTCGAGAAAACGCCCGTAAGCTTTGGCTCCCTGTACGAAAGCTCCCTGCATGTTGTTCATGGGTCAGTGTGTGTTTAGTTGTTCAATCAGGCTGCGGGGTGCAGGAACGCCCGTTCATCCGGGTATTCTGTTGCCCCATAAGGTGAAATTGCCGCAGGTGTCGGAAGTGATATCCGTGGCGCATTTGTTCAGCGCCATCTGCACCTCGTCAGTCGAGCAATCGAAGCCGCAGGACTTGATGAGTTCCATGCATTTTTCCATCCCGTCGGCGGCCAGCACCCTGTTGCGGAAGATCTCATCCGCCTGCAGCCGCTCGAACAATGCTTTCGATTGGGCTATTGTCATATCGTTACTCCCGGATTGGTTGATTGCATCCTGAGTTCCCGTCGCAAAACCGCAGCGACAGTTCGGACTTTTCAGATTCGTTTGGGCAGGCTTTCCGACGGCGTCTCGTTTTTCGCTCTCCGGCCGGGAAAGATCGTTTGTGGTTGTGATTCGGGCTGTCGGTTCAGGGGCGATGGACGCATCGAGAGATAACCGGATTTTGAAAGTCTTTTTATGTTCACTGCCCTGCAGCGTTTTGAAGGTCATAATCACTTCGTCTTGTTTTTTGGCAGCTCGGGGGCGCCAAACGACGCCTGCGGAAGCCCCCTCACATACATGCTTTCAAATTTAAAAAAATATATTACTTTTGTTATAAATATCATAAATATGATGAAATCATATCAGATCATCAGACTATCTTTCCTGATAACCGATCCTGCGGTTGTTGCTTATGTCATTGCATGACTCTATATAGATGAGTCTTTTAGCGTATTTTTGGCAGGCTCTTCGTGTTTACGGAAGAGAGCGGATTTCCCGTTCCTTATAGATTTCTTAAGTAAGATTTATAGTATTTTGTATGCGGGGTTCGGTCATGTATACGATAATGAACCATTCCAGCCATGGTAGCCGACGAGTTGTGCCTGTCGAAGGGCTGAAACAATCCCGAACGCAGTATGGCGAGGTTATCCTGTCAGGCGATAGACCCGGATGCTATGGTGCGTTTTTCTGTTCCGATCAAATAATCTCCTGCAAAGCATAAACCATTACAGCTATGGCAAACGAAACATCCAGCGAGTACGCAAGCGCAGTCAGCAACCTGATGGAATCGGTTGGCAAGATCGGCCAAATGCAGATTGAGCTGGTGAATAGTGGCATCAGGTCGGCCGCCTCGGCTTTCGAACCGCTGAGCAAAACATCCATCGAGCTTGCCGGTAACGTTGTCAATGCCCTTAACCAGGTATTGCAGAACGTATCGTCGGCAATCGCTCCGAAAAAATAGGAGGCGGCGGCAGTGACTGAAGCGCCTCATGCTCCGGCGCGGGGCGCTTTCCGGCTGATTCTCATCACCATGTAACGTATAACACGCGACCCATGTCCGGATCAGATACTTTGCCTCTTCAGGTTCCTTCCGACGGCATAAAAGGCCTGGCAATGATGGCCCCTGTTGTCGGTCTGCCCTTTCTGCTGCACGCCGTCGGAGGCGCCGTTATTACAGGGATTGGTTTTGCGGCGGTTTCATCTGTCGTAAGCCCCTTTGCCGAAAAATTTCTGCAGGCAGCAAAAGGCTTGATTGCCCAGCCATCCACCGGCTTCGGTAAAGCTCTTCCGGCGCATCCTGTTCCCGTTGCCATTACGGTTGCCGGAAAAGCGGCGGCAGGCGAAGAGGACGGCACTTCGCCGGCAGATGCGGTCATCATGTGTTGATAATCGCGAGGCGGTATTTGTTTGATCGATAAACGCTTAAAAAAAAGCCATGTCAAGAATTTTATGGATGCAGGCGGTCAAGGGGGCATGGACTTCATACGTGAGAAAGATGAACAGAAGTATGAAGCCGTATAAAATGGAGAATTACCTCTGTCAGGAAATCGATATGGGCATGACGCTTGAGGAGTTTGCCGAGATCGTTTTTATTGAAGGCTTTGTTGCCGGAGAAAAGTATGGCAGGACGCTGACGATAGGAAGCCGGAAATGCGAACCCAAGCTCAACTGATCCGTGAAGATTTCCGGATGGGGGAGATGGCTGAACGGTTTCTATTCTGAAAAGCGGGGTTACGGAAATAAAATTTTTGGAAAGCATCATGTTATCGGATCGCAGAAAAGTGCGGCAGCTGTGGTTTGGCTGGTATTGCATAAAATGGCTGTTGCTTGAGAGAGATTATGTTCACTATCTGTTCACGAGCCGGCAGAGAGAACGGGAGATGTTCTGACGGGGAATTCCTTTCCCGTGACGGGCTGCCGGTTCCGCAGGTTAGTGCAATCCGATATTTTTTAACGGTAAACCAGGACGTCGATATGGGCCAACCTGACACAGCAACGATGATGAAAAGAGCGGCAGGCGTTGCCGGAGGGGCAGCGCTGCTCGCTCCTGTCGCACCACCTCTCCTGCATGGACTTGCCGGTCTGGCCGTGGTGGGACTCGGGATTTTTGCCGCCGGTTCACTTGTTTTCAAGGCCGCCGAAGTGTTTCAGGGTATGGAAAATCCTTTGAAGCCAAAAGGAGAGGAGCCGAAAATACCTTGAGCACGGAATTGCATAACTTCCGGTTTGTCAGGCCTCAGGAGATCCGGACTGTCATATGCATGAACTTCTTCCGCTAAGCTGGATGCGGGTAGACGCTATCCGCCCGGTTTACCGTGACATCACCCTTCCGTTTTCCCGAACCCGCTGGATTACCTGCGCGGATATTCCTCACGGGTATTCAGTGCAGATTCTTTACGAAGACCTCTCATGTTCCTATCCTGACGGGTATGTTTTTCGCGGATGTCCTTCTGCGATAGGGGCCTATTTCTCATCCGCAAATTGCAGCCTCCTGAGGACGGGTGCGGAAGCCGTTCTCGATTTGCATAAGCCGCATATCGAGGGGAAAGCCGTTGCCGGTTCGCTTGCAAGGGGCAAAAAACACGGATTTGTTGAAGAAATATCCTTGCATGAAGCAAACATGCGGCTATTCGGGCAATTCCGGAGCGAGACGAAACACGCAGGGAAACCCCAGCTTCAGCACCTGTTCAGGGATGACCCTGCAGCGGCATGTCGCAGCTTCGTGTTCCGTTCATTTTCCGGGCAGTGGCTGGCGGCTATGACGCTTTCGGAAAGAGGGCCGGCCGCGTTGCATACGGAGCTGATGCTGAGGCACCGGCATGCTCCCGGAGATAGTATGGAATGCCTTGTTGCCGGTATTTTTGAAGTCCTCGAACGCGAAGGCCTGCATGAGTGGAGTCTTGGGGAGGTGCCCTTTCTGATGCCAATGCACCCTTCGCAGGAGCCGCTCACGCCGATGGAGCGGTTTATGGTTTCATTGGCTTCCTGCTGCAAACATGCTTATGACTATGAAGGCCTTTACCGGTTCAAAAACAAGTTTGCTCCCGAATGGCGGACGGTTGCGCTCTGTACCAATTGCACCCCTTCACCGGTCATGCTCGCGGAGCTTGCCCTGGCAATGGGCTTTACGGATCTTCTGGTGCATCAGTCTCTCGACCGGTTGCGGCAATGGATTTTCCCTTCCTGAACAGGCGCGTTTTCTGCCTCGCGTCTTGTGCAAAAGCTTGGCTTTCCCGTGATGACCGGAATCGGCAGCCAATGCGGTGATGATCTCCATCGGCGGGGCGGTGAACGGTACGAACGGTCGCTGAAGATATGGATCGATGCAGGGCCTCTCTGGTATACGCACAACTTTGCCTATCTTTATCTTTCGAGCAAGAAGATTTTTTTCGGGGGAGTCCGTTATGGCCGGCTATTTTAACGACGTTCACTGTCATCTGTTCAACTTCGAGGACGTGCCCTTCTACGCAACCCTGCGGCGCAAGGTCAAGCCTATCGACACGCTGGGCATGCTGGCGGCTTCGCTTGGCATCGTCAACGTGGAACGTTTCAGGAAATTCATCATGTTTTTCGAACTGCCGGTTCAGGCGAACCTGACGGCATTTCTTGCCGAACTTCGCGAGGCCGCGCCAGGGAAAAACCTGCTCCTCACACCGCTGGTGATGGATTTTTTCGACATCAATCCGGAAGCCAAGCCGGTTCATCTTCAGGTTGAGCATCTGCGTGAAGGCATCGCAAAATGCACCACGCTTTCGCCCGGTGACCGGGTGCTGCCGTTTCTCGGTTACGACCTGCGCCGCCTGCGCAGCGGCTCGCTCGACGATTTTTTCCGATACTGGGAAAGCTCCGGAGGGGTCAGTTCCGTCGAAAAACGCTCGAGTCCCGAAGCCCTTGCAAACGGCGATGTGATCGGTATCAAGCTCTATCCCCCCATAGGCTTCAACCCCGATCCATCACGCGAACGCCATGCGGAAATACGCAAACGGTACTGCGACTTCTATCTCTGGTGCATCGAAAGGCGCATTCCCCTGACCGTCCATTGCCAGCACTCATCCTACTCCATGCACAGCGCGAACAGGATCCGGTACTACACGCACCCGCTCAACTGGCAGAAGCTCCTCGGCCGCCCCGGATTCGGGTCGCTCAGCATCAATTTCGCCCACGCCGGCGGATGGGAGGATATGGCTGAATGGCAGGGCACCCTGAAGCCCGGGGTTTCAGGCGGCGAAGCCGCAAAACCTGAATCCATGCCCGGCTCCTGGTCGAAGGTGGTCGTCTCCCTGCTGAAAAAATATCCGAACACCTATGCCGACCTTTCGGCATTCAACTTCGCCTCGCGCTCTGCCCGCAATGCCCTCAAAAAACTGCTCGAGCGGGACGAACGCGACCAGTCCGGCGGCTACCGGCTCAGAAAGAAACTGCTCTGGGGGTCGGACATTCCGATGGCCATACCTGCGAAAGCCTGCAAACAGAAGGGAGTGTCCGCCTACCGGCACCTTTACGGGCGCTTTGCTGAAACCATACTCGGCTGTTCGATAGAACGCCCGGAAGAGGCGCTGCTCGACATGACGGCAACCAATCCCGAAACCTTCCTGTTTCCATCGGCACAGCCATGAGCATCATTCTCCTCGATATAGGCAACGTGATCGTCGATGTCGATTTCCAGCGATTCTGCAGGTCGGTTGCGCGCGACCGGGCGTCGGGCGCGGCACGTATTTTCGAACGTTACTGCACAAGCGAGCTGAAAAACCGTTTCGACCGGGGTCTTGTCGCTCCGTCCGACTATCTCGGCCTGATCGCAGGAGATGCCGACACCCGCTCCATGTCGCCCGGTGAGCTGAAAACCGCATGGCAGGATATTTTTATTCCGAAGCCCGAAGCCGGCGATGCCGTGCGGCGGCTTCGCGAAAACCACACGCTCTGGATCATGAGCGATACCGATCCGCTGCATGTGACCTTTCTTTTCAACCGCTGTCAGGAACTGAAACTGGCCGAGCGGTACTGGTTTTCCTTCGAACACGGTCATCTCAAACGGGAGAAGGAGGCTTTTCAGCAGGTATTGGCTGCCGCCGGCAGGCCGGCAGGGGAGTTTATCCTGATCGACGACCGCCAGGATAACTGCAGGTGTGCGGAAACCTGCGGCATCCGGACAATCCTTTTCAGAAACTGGCCCGAGGCGCTCGAACGGCTGAAGGACTTATAACTGGTAGCAACGTCACCTCATGCTCTCCATCACCCCTTCCATACAGATACCCGACAGCGAGATCGAGCTGCACGCCATGCGTTCCCAGGGCGCGGGAGGACAGCATGTCAACAAGGTCGAAACCGCCGTTCATCTGCGCTTCGATATCGGGTGCTCCTCTCTTCCCGAAGCCTGCAGGGAGCGCCTTCTGCAGCTGAAAGACAGGAGGATCACCTCCGAAGGCGTCATCGTCATCAAGGCGCAGCGCTACCGCAGTCAGGAGAAGAACCGGGAGGATGCGCTGCTTCGCCTGCAGGAGCTGCTGCAGCGGGCAATGCATGTTCCGGTAAAAAGAAAACCGACAAAACCGACCAGGAGCTCCAGGGAAAAAAGGCTGGAGAGCAAGACAAGGCGCTCGAAGCTCAAAGCGACGAGACGCGGCGCGATCGATGAGGGGGATCGGTAGGAGATTATGGA
>JAAXXP010000123.1 GCA_013334435.1 Chlorobiaceae bacterium
GACTTGAAGCGGCAGGAGGAGAGCTGGAGAAGCTCAGGGTCGAGCATGCCCGGCTCGAAGCCGACCTGCAGCACGAGCGCCGGAGCGCCTCCGAGAAGATCGCACTGCTTCAGGATTCCGAGGCCCGGCTTCAGAGGGAGTTCGAGAACCTTGCAGGCAGGATCGTCGAAGAGCGGGGGCGGGTGCTCGGCGAAGAGAACCGGCAGCGGATGGACACCCTCCTGCAGCCTTTTCGCGAGCAGCTCGAGGGGTTCCGCCGCAGGGTTGACGAACTGCATGAAACCAATATCGCCGGTTCGGCGAGCCTCAGGGAACAGGTGCGGCAGCTCATGGAGCTCAGCGGCAGGGTGAGCGACGAAGCCAGCACGCTTGCCCGTGCGATCAAGGGCGACGCCAAGGTGCAGGGCGACTGGGGCGAGATGATCATCGGGCGGATCTTCGAGGCTTCCGGACTTGAAAAGGGGCTCGAATATGTGGCGCAGGAGAGTTTCCGCGGAGAGGACGGCGCGCTGAAGCGTCCCGATTTCATGGTGCTGCTTCCGGGCGAAAAGGCGGTCATCGTCGATTCCAAGGTGTCGCTGACCGCATATGAGCGGTTCTGCAGCCTCGAAGACGGGAGCCGGAGGGAACAGGCCCTCAGGGAGCATGTGCAGTCGGTTCGCCGCCATATTGCCGCACTGCAGGAGAAGGATTACCACGATATCGGGGGCAACCGCACGCTCGATTTCGTTGTCATGTGCATTCCGCTCGAACCCGCATGGCAGGCCGTCATGCAGGCCGACCCGGATCTGCTTTACGATCTTTCCGGAAAGAACATCGTGCTCTGCGGCCCGGCCACCCTGATGATCACCCTCAAGCTTATCGCCCAGCTGTGGCGGCGCGAGAACGAAAACCGCAATGCCGAACTCATTGCCGAGAGGGCAGGCCGGATATACGATCAGGTGGCTCTCATTGTCGAGAGTATGGAGGACGCCCGCAAGAAGCTTTCAGGCGTGTCGGATTCGTTCGACCTTGCCGTGCGCCGTCTCAGGGACGGGCGCGGAAATCTTGTCGGAAGGGTTGAAGAGATACGAAAGCTTGGTGCGAAGGTGAGCCGGCGGATTGCCCGGAGCGCCGGAGAGGATGCTGCTCCGGAGGCCGAAGCGTGAGTCTTACGCCTCGGCGGGGTTTTCGAACACCCGGATATCGCGTTCGATACTGCTGCCGGCGTTGTTCATGGCGAGCTTCAGATCGTAGTCCATCTGCAGGCCGAACCAGAACTGGGCCGGAGTGCTGAAATAACGCGCAAGACGCAGAGCCGTGTCGGCGGTGATGCACCGCTTGCCCGTGATGATATCGTTGATCCGCCATACGGGAACATGAATATCTTCTGCAACCTGTTTTTCGGTCAGCTGGAGCGGATTGAGAAAATCCTCGAGAAGAACAGTTCCCGGATGAAGCGGAATATTTTTCCTGACGTGCATGAAGCGGTTCTCCTGGTTGCAGAGCGAGTAGATTAATCTGGGGATATGTAACCACAGATTACTACTTTTTTCCGGATTTCAAACCCTGAAAACACCGGGTTTCTTGCAACTCCGCTCCTGCAGCCTGAGAGCGTGGAGGCTATCCGACCTCCTTGCCGGCCATCACCAGCGTCGGAGGCGCTCCCAGATGCCTTCCGGCGAGCAGCACGTTCCAGTAGAGCCATTCGAAACCGAGTTTTCCGTACCAGTTCATTTTGGTCTCCTTCAGCAGGGAGAACGGTCCCAGCTTCGGCATGGGGAATTGCCCCGGCAGCGGTTCGATCTTGTAGTTGAAGTCGATGACCGAGGAGGTGCCTTTGGAGTAGACGATGAAGCAGGTGGAGTGTCCGTCGAAAATCTCCTCGGGCTTGACTCCGTGAATTTCCGCCATGATGTTGAACACCACGACGTCGGCTTCGTAGTGCGCCACCGATCCCGCTTTGGAGGTGGGCACGTTGGTGGCGTCGCCGATGACGTAGACGCCTTCGTGCTTGAGTGCTTTCAGGGTGTTCTGGTGCGTCGGAACGTAACCGATGCCGTCATCGATGCCTGAATCGCTGATCATCTTGTCGCCGAGCGTTGTCGGTATCGATACCAGCAGGTCGTACTTCACCTTGTCGCCCTTGACGGACTCGATGTACTTCTCCTTGCCGTTGACCGAACTCAGCTCGAAGGCCGGAGTGATTCTGATATTCTTTTCCTTCGCCGATGCGGTGAATACCGCCGAAGCCTTGGGCTTGGTGAAGGCCCCCTGAAGAGGGGTGACCAGCTCGATCTCCACCCTGTTTCTGATGCCTTTCTGCTTGAAATACCAGTCGGCCATGAAGATGAACTCGATCGGCGCCACCGGGCATTTGAAGGGGAGTTCGGCAATGTTCAGCACAACCTTTCCCCCATCGAACTCCTTGAGTTTGTTCCTGAGCAGCTCTGCATCCGGGATGGTGTAGAAGGTAAAGGCGTTCTTGCCCCATGCATCGAGCAGGCCGTCGTTTTCCTCCGGAGCGATCCGGCACCCCGTGCTGATGACGAGAAAATCGTAGGAGAACCTGTGATTGAGGGTCGTCACCTCTTTCCGCTCGGGATCGACGCGGACAATTTCGTCGATGACGAAATTGATGCCCGCCATGATGTATTTCTTTCTCGATTTGACGAGCCTGCCCGGTTTTTGAATGTCGAAAGCCACGAACAGCATGCCCGGCTGGTAGATGTGCTGGTCGTCACGGTCGATGACCGTTATCTCCCAGTCCTCGGGCAGGTGCCTGCGCAGGTTGTTCGAAATGATGGTTCCTCCAGTGCCGGCTCCAAGGACAACGATTTTTTTTGACATGTTTCAGTTTCCTGTCTGGTTAAGGTTCATGAAAATAGAGATGCCTCAATACGGTGCTCCCCCTGTATCTGTTGTCAGGGGATGCTGTAAGGCGCAATGGGCGGCAAGAAGAGTGTGATGGCCGGGATACAGGAGCCGCCGGGCGTAACGGTACAGATGGTTGTATTATATATCTGGATGATTATATAATTTAACAATTATATGAATATGTGCAACAGGCGGTTCTCCTGCAGGCGAAAGCGCTCTCCGGTCGTGATTGCCGATCGCTTTAACCGGCGTTGCCGCTGGCCCGAAAGATTTGCCGAAGCGCGACTCTCGAACTTTTCGGGCAAATAACATGCGGTTTAAAGCGCAGGGCAGGCCTATATTGACACAGTTCGGCCGGAGTTCGTCAACCATAAAGGAATACGCCATGCATTTCGCTCAGCTGCTGCAGGATTTTGCCGTCGATATCGGCTGGAAAGACCAGGTCGAAAGCTTTGAAGACGAAGGGATATGCCGTCTTGCCGTCAGGCTGTCAGTCGGCGGCCGTTCCTACCGTCTCATGCTCGAAGGTCACGAGGAGCGCCAGTGGCTTGCGCTCTATCTCTATGCGCCGTTTACGGTCAGGGAGGACAAACTGGTCGATGCCAGCATGCTCTTCAACTTCATCAACTGGAACTTCAGCTATTCCGGCAGCATCAACGTGTCTGACGAGGGCATCATCTCCTACAAGCAGATTATCGATCTCGGCGGCTGTACGGCGGATACGGCATTGATCTACAACATGCTGCATGCCGCAGTCGATATGTTCGAACGCAACGCTGCGGAGCTGGAGGCTGTTGC
>JAAXXP010000046.1 GCA_013334435.1 Chlorobiaceae bacterium
TCTTCAAGAATATCATCAACCGAGAGAACGGCCTTGGCCTGGCCGGTCTGGATCAGCCTGTTCGTGCCCCTCGAATTTCCCGAATAGATGCTTCCCGGTACGGCGAACACTTCACGGTTCTGTTCGAGAGCGTATGAAGCGGTAATAAGGGCACCGCCTTTCAGATCGGATTCGACGACAAGAGTGCCCTGCGTCATACCAGAAATAATCCGGTTTCTTTTCGGAAACTTTGCAGGCAGCATTTCCGAACCAAACCACTCTTCGGAAACAAGTGCGCCTTGCTCGATGATTTTCGGCCAAAGCCTTCCTCTCGGGTCTGTATAGATGTCGTCCACACCGCCGGCAAGCACGGCAACGGTTTTTCCTCCGGCCCGGAGTGCGGCTTCATGAGCGGCGCTGTCGATGCCGTAGGCCAGACCGCTGACGACGAGAACACCCCGGAGAGCCAGTTCTCCCGAGATTTCCATTGATGCCTGTTTTCCGTAAGCAGAAGCTTTTCTGGTGCCGACCACCGCAATGGACGGCTGTTCCGGGTTCGGGAGAGATCCCCGTATAAACAGAACGGGCGGAGGGTCATAGATCTCTTTGAGCAGTGAGGGATAGCCCGGATCAAGAATGGTGACGAGTCGGGCATTGCACCGTTCGAGCGCCTCAAACTGGCCGATGGCTTCCTGTTCGGCCGCCCGGCGTTTTTCAGGCTGACGAAGAAAACCGGCAATCTCGCCCGAGAGCTGTTCTCCGATTCCTGTAATCCTCTGAAAGTCGTCTGCTCCGGCGCGAAGCAGATCGGGTGATCCTCCGAAGCGACTGATTATGGCATTGATTCTGGCCGGTCCGAGACCCGGAATCCGGGAAAGCACAAGCATGAGGAAGGCGGCTTCTCTGCCGGCCGGCAGGGCGGTCATCTCCGGATTTTCAGAAGTCCCTCTTCACGAGGATGCCGGCGAACCCTTTCAGGTATTCCCGTCCTTCAGCAAACGGAAGTTGTTCGATGGCCGCCAGCGCTTCCGCTGTTTCGCGGTGTATCAGTTCGCGGGTTTCGTCGAGTACTCCGCACCGTTCGAAAATCTCCCTTACTTCGTTGACCCGCTCGGCGCCTATGCCGTTATTGTCGATGATCGAACGAAGCAGCCGGTGGTCTTCTCCCGAGGTGAGTTCGATCGAGCGAAGCAGCAGATAGGTTTTTTTGCCCTTGATGACATCTCCTCCGGGTATTTTACCCGATTTGCCGTCATCTGCCATGATATCGAGATAATCGTCCTGGATCTGGAACGCCCTTCCGATCTTCTCCCCGAAGGTTACCAGCGCCTGAAGCTGTTCCCCGGTGGCGTTTCCGGCAACACCGCCGGCTTCAAGAGCAGCGGAAATCAGTCGCCCGGTTTTTTTTGCAATCATATCGAGATAATCGGCAATCGAGGCGTTTTTTTTCTCCTCGAGTTCCATGTCGAGCGCCTGGCCTTCACAGATCGTGATATTTGCGTGATTGAGGATGTGAATCAGCTCCCGGTGCCGTTCTGTTTTCGATTGCAGCGCAAGTTCGTAGGCATAGGCGATCATCATGTCGCCTGAAAGAATGGCGGCATTGGTGTTCCACTGTTTGTGGACGGTAGGTCGACCGTGCCTGAGGTCCGCCTCGTCCATGATGTCGTCATGCATGAGGGTGAAGTTATGCAGGATTTCCACGGCAAGTGCTGCGTTGAGGGCCTCGTCTGCTGTGCCGGAGACGGCTTCCGCGGCAAGCAGGGTCAGAAACGGCCGGATTCGCTTGCCTTTTCCCTCAAGGATGTATCGGGCCGGAGCATAAAGCGTGACCGGATTGTCTGCACTGAAGCATCCCGAGAGAGCCTCGTTGATCCGCTTATGGTAGCTGCGGTATTTCTCGTCGACGAGCGCCGGAGTGAGGGTGGTAGTCATTACAAAAACAGTCGATGTTTATTGGCAAGATGCTTTTTCTGGAGCTTTTCCGGAGAGGCGGTTCCGGTCAGAAACATGACGGCCCTGAGATCGTTGAGCCAGGTTTCAATAGTCTCTTCGAGTCTTTCTTCGTGCAGGGCCTTGAGCAGGCGACCAGCCGATGCGGCGATGTTTGCGCCCAGAGCAAGGGCCTTCGCAATATCCATGCCGCTCACGATGCCTCCGGAAGCGATAATGGACGCGTGTTCATATGCCGGCATTTCTCTGAGACCGGCCACCTCGATAAGGCATCGGGCAGTGGGAATGCCCCAGTTCAGCAGCTCCCCGAGAGCTTCGGGGCTGAACCGGTTTTCCCTGCCGGTCCGGCGCAGGTAGCGGCACTCTTCGACTTTCTGCCAGCTGATGCCGCCGGCGCCCGCAACGTCGATAACCTGTACCCCGGCATCCAGCAGCTTTCGGGCACACTCTCCGGATATACCGCAGCCGACCTCTTTGACAATGACCGGTACAGGGAGTGATGCCGTAAGTCGGGCGAGTTCTTCGAGCACACGACGGAAATCGGTATCTCCTTCCGGCTGGAACATCTCCTGGGCGGCATTGAGATGTACAATCAGGGCGTCTGCTTCTATCAGTTCAAGCAGGGTATGAATAGCTGTCGCACTCAACCCCCTGGCTACTTCAGGGGCTCCGATATTGGCGAAAACCTGAACGGACGGAGCATATTTTCTGACAACCGAAAAGCTTTCCCGCTGGGAGCTGTTTTCAAGCGCCTGACGCATACTGCCGATGCCGAGCGGAATCCTGAAATGTTCGGCTGCTTCGGCAAAGCGTCGGTTGAGCGTTACGGCTTCGCCAAATCCCCCGGTCATGGACGAGATCATGAGCGGCGCGCCTATCCGGCGGCCGAGAAAGGGTGTGGACAGATCGATATCGGAAAAGCGCAGCTCCGGCAGGGCGTTGTGCAGGAATTCGAATTGTTCGAACCCCGAGGTTTTCAGGTCGAAACAGACATCATCATGCAGGCAGAGCTCCACATGGTTATGCTTCCGTTCAATTGTTATATTGGAGAGTTCGTCACTCATACCGCCCTGTATCGGTTTCCTTCAGGTTTTCGTGTACCTGAGTTTAAAACTATAACTTAATAAAAATATCCCAACTTTTTAGCCGGTCAATGGCTCTCCGTCATGCTGAAAACGCTGTTTGATATTGCCCTGCGCCACCTTTCGGGTCGACGCAGGCAGACCTTCACCACCATTGCCGGCGTAGCGGTCAGCACCATGGTGCTCATTACCACGATCTCCCTTACCAGAGGTCTTCTTGACTCGTTTGTCGATACCATCGTCAATGTTGCGCCTCATATCACCCTGAAAGGTGAAAAAATAAATCCTGTGCCGGTTGACATTCTCAGCACGCCGGGAGGCGCTTCGGTTGCCGTTGTTGAAGATAATATCAAAAAACAGGAGCGGGAAGAGGTAAGGAACTACCGGCAGATGCAGGTCGTTTTCGATTCGCCACTCTACAGGAGAGAGCTGCTTGCCGTATCCCCGTATGTCGAGTCGCAGGTCATGGCGGTCAAGGGAAACCGCAACGAACCGCTTCTTTTTAAGGGTGTGGATATCGAAAAAGAGGACAGAATCAGCGGTATCGGCAGCAAACTGCAGAGCGGCGATCTCGGCGCGTTCAAAAAAACCGCCAATGCCCTTCTTGTCGGCAGGACCATAGCCCGTGACATGAAACTCAAGGTGAACGACGAGATCATCATCATTCCGGCTTCAGGCCAGAGCCGACAGTGCAAGGTGGCCGGTATTTTCTTTACCGGCGTCAATGTCGTGGACAACAGTGTCGTGGGTTCGCTGAAGCTCGGCCAGATCATCGAGGGACTGCCCTCCAGCAAGGTTACCGGTATTGCCCTCAAGGTAAGGGAGCCGTTCGAGAACGGACTGCTTGCCCGCGAGCTGGAAAAGGTGACCGGTTACCGCGCGGTAACCTGGCAGGAGCAGAACGCAAGCGTCCTTTCGCTTTTTGCCAGAATCGGCTACATCGTGTTTTCGCTTGTTGCCTTTGTGGGAGTTGTTTCAGGGTTCGGAGTGGCCAACATTCTGGTAACAACGGTTTTCGAGAAAAGTCGTGACATAGCCATCATGAAATCCTTCGGATTTTCCGCCCTGCAGCTGGTAGGCATGTTCATTCTCGAAGGTTTTATGGTAGGTCTGGCCGGAGCTCTTGCCGGTGGGGTGCTTGCCGTGGGTTCCATCAATCTGTTTGCCAGCATTCCGGTGGAGAATTCACAGGGACCCCTGACGAAAACGGGATTCAGCATGTCCCAGAATCCGCTCTATTTTGTCTATGTAATCGGAGTGACCGTTTTCATCAGCACCATTTCAGCGATCCTTCCTTCGGCAAAAGCCGCCAGACTCGAACCGGTTCAGGTGCTGCGCGACAGCAGTCTGTAGTGAACAGCAGCATATCTGCTTTGAGCCTCAATTGCTGCGTTGGGCGGTGCTCGTAATCCTCATGTGCCTTTTGTACACTCCGGTTCCCGCGCTCCGTCCGCCTTGCTTTTGCTGCTCTCTCGACGATTTTCAGCTGTTCACAGATCCTGTTTTCCTTCGGGATGCTGCAGCAGGTAGAGCTTGTAGTAGAGCCCCCTCATGGCAAGCAGTTCCTGATGCGTGCCGGTTTCCCTGATCAGACCCTTGTGCAGCACGATGATCCGGTCTGCTTTCTGGATGGTCGAGAGCCGGTGGGCGATCATGATCGATGTCCTTCCCTGCATGATCTCGGCTGTTGCCGCCTCGATAAGCTGTTCGGTTTCGGTATCGATGGAGCTGGTGGCTTCGTCGAGCACGAGAATCCGGGGATTGTAGAGCAGCGCGCGTACAAAGGCAATCAGCTGTTTCTGCCCTGTGGACAACCCTGTGCCGTTTTCCCTGACTCTGTACTGATAGCCTCCGGGAAGCTGGCTGATAAACCGGTCCGCCCCGACGATCCGGGCGGCTTCGGTAATCTGGCTGTCGCTGATGCCGGGATTGCCGAATGCGAGATTCTCCCTGAGTGTTCCTGAAAAGAGAAGGACATCCTGCATGACCACTCCGATGAGCCTGCGCAGCGAGCTGCCTGCAATGGTGTTCAGTTCAACGCCATCGAGCTGTACCGAGCCCCTGCTGTATGGGTAGAGGCCGGAAAGAATATTGATAATGGTGGTTTTCCCGCTGCCTGTGGCGCCGACGATAGCTATTTTTTCGCCATGCCGGATCTCCATCGAAAGGTCTTTGAGCACCCAGTTCTCATTGTCATAGGCAAACCAGACATTCCGGAACGCGATGGACTCTCCGAACGACAGTTCGGGGGAGTTCTCTTCGCTTCCGCAGTTTTCCTCCGGCTCCTCAAGCAGTCTGAAGATGCGGTCGGAACTGGTAACGGCGGTCTGCATGATGTTGAATTTATCGGAAAGGTGCTGCAGCGGCCTGAAAAAAAGCCAGATGTACTGTACGAATGAAATGACCACCCCGATGGTGAGATCGGCTTTCAGCAGCCGCACGCCGCTGTACCAGATAACCAGCCCTGCGGCAACAGAGCTGAGCAGTTCAATGATGGGGTAGTAGAGCGAAAAATAGAAAACGGTCCGTATGTTGGCGTCGCGATGATCGGCATTGATGGCGGCATAACCGGCAAACGCGCTCTCCTCACGCCCGAAAAGCTGCACAATGTTCATTCCTGCGATGTGTTCCTGAAAAAAAGTGTTCAGCCTTGCCAGATGGGTGCGTACATCCATGAACGCCGAGCGGACCCTGTTTTTGAACGCGAGGGTTGCGTAGAGCATCAGCGGAAGGATGGCGAGCACCAGAAGGGTGAGCTGCCAGTCGAGCCATAACATGATCACGACGATAAAGAGCAGCTGCGCGAAATCGCCGAGAATGGAGATGATTCCGCTCGATAGCATTTCATTGAGCGATTCGACATCATTGGTGATTCTCGTGATAAGCCTTCCTATGGGATTCCGGTCGTAGAAACGGGCGGGAAGTTTCTGCAGATGCCGGAAAACATCCATTCTGATGTTGAAAACGGCTTTCTGTCCGATAATCTGCGTGATCCAGGTCGCGCCATACTGTTTAAGGCCGTCGAGAAGGATTACCACGGCAAGCAGCATGCTGGTCAGGGCAAGCCCGTGAAGGTCGTTTCCGGCAATGTTGTCGTCAATGGCGATCTTGGTGAGATAGGGCCGGATCGGCCCGAAGACCGATCCGGCGAGCGTGATGAATACCGCGGCGGCTATGAGACTTTTGTAGGGCTTGATGTAGGCCAGAAGTTTTGATACGATAAAGCGGTCTATCGATCCCTTCCGGTTTTTTTTCAGTGTTTCATCCTGCTGCGGTCTGAAGCTTTCTGCAGTCCCTGAGGCATTACTCATATGAAATTGTCAGGTTGGAAACGGTGGTTCATGAAGCGTCTTCCGGAGAGATACTTTTTTTCCCGATACGTTCCCTCATTTCAGCTGCAAGCCTTTCGGCTTTTTCCTTTGTCGGAGCTTCGGTATAAATTCTCACGATCGGCTCGGTATTCGAAGGGCGCAGATGTGCCCAGCTTTCCCTGAAATCGAGTTTCAGTCCGTCAAGCCGGCTGACTGCGGCTTCAGGATAGTCGGCTGCAATTTCACGAAACATGGTGTCGAGCTTTTCGGCACTGAGTGAGCCGAGCCGTATTTTTTCTTTCGCCATGGCATATTCCGGGAACTGCCGCCTGAATTCCCGGAGTCCGCCCCCGCGGTTTTTTCTGCGCCATCCGGTAAACGCCTGCACGAAGAGAGCGATACCGGCAAGGGCATCCCTTCCGTAATGCAGTTCGGGGAGGATGATGCCTCCGTTGCCTTCGCCGCCTATGGATGCTCCGACCTCTTTCATCATGGCCGTGACATTCGCTTCTCCGACCTTTGCACTGTAACAGGGCACCTCATGGCGCCCGGCGATATCTGCCAGCGCCCGGCTGCTTGAAAGATTGTTGACAACCGGTCCCCTGTTGATGCCGAGATAGAAATCGGCACAGGCCACCAGGCTGTACTCTTCACCGAAAAGCGAGCCATCTTCGCAGATCACGGCGAGGCGGTCGACATCGGGATCCACGATCAGGCCGAAATCGCATCCGGAACTGCGCATCAGGTCGATGGTTCCGGCAAGGTTCTCTTCCACTGGTTCCGGATTGCGGGGGAAGAGTCCGGTGCCTTCGCAGGCGGTGAGGGTGAGATTGCCGATGCCGAGTCTCCGGCAAAGTTCGGGGACGATTGCATAACCGGCGCCTTCCACGCAATCGACGAGTACCCGGTAATTTTCTCCGGCGATGGCCTCCGGATCGATAAACGGCATTTCCAGAATGGCGTCGATGTGATGCCTGTCGTAGCTTTCGCTGCAGCTGATGCTGCCGATGCGGTTCCACGGAGCAGCGGGAAAGGCCTCTTCGGCGGCAATGGCCAGAAGGCTGTCCACCTCTTCAGCGGTGAGGAATTCCCCCCGGTGGTTCAGCATTTTAAGGGCGTTCCATTCGACGGGGTTGTGTGAAGCGGTGATGATCAGTCCTCCGTCAGCCTTCTCGGCGGTAGTTGCCATTTCGACCGTGGGAGTTGTAGCTACGCCGATGTCAATGACATCGCAGCCGCCAAGAGCCAGGACGTTGCCGACAAGCCCTGCGATCTGTTTTCCCGTCGGGCGGGTATCCCTTCCGATAACGATACGCGGTCTGAGGCCGCCGGAAGCTGGATTGCCCGTTTCTTTTGAACGTTGTATCCATGTGGCAAAAGCCGAAGCGAATGCTGTGAGATTTTTCGGAGTGAGGCTTTCGCCTACCACGCCTCTGATACCGGAAACGCTTATCATCAGGCTCATATCGGTCGGACGGTTATCGTTGAGAAGAGTGCAGGATTGCTTTGACTGTTCCGTAATGTCAAAAAAGCTGAGGCAATATAACAAAAACCCGCCATTCCTTCTCCGCCTTCCCCCTCTTCCGGATATCTTCATCCGCAAAGCCCTTACCTGTTGAAGGTCGTCGGATGAAAGAAGGAAGGGGCGTTTTTTGTTTTTGATTTTTCTCTTATTCTTGTATATTGCATGCCTTTTCTTTATTGAACACAATAGACCAATACTCTAACAGCATCCGTTTATGCCTCTACACAAATCGGCTGAGAAAAGACTCCGTCAGTCAGAGAGAAGAAACGCCAGGAACAGGGCAAGAAAAAAGGAACTGAAAGTGCTTCTGAAGAACATGCAGAAGCTGATCGATTCCCGCGCAGACAAGAGCGAAGTTGAGACCGCCTACCGTTCGGCTGTCCAGAAGCTCGACCGTCTGGGCGTCAAACGTTACATCCACGCCAATAAAGCTTCCCGCAAGAAAGCGCAGCTGACCAGGCTTTTCAACAGTTACGGCAACGCCGAGTAAGCCGGACGTTCCTGTTACCCGGTACCTGCCCGGTTTTCATTGTTACGATATTCTTCCGTTGTCCGCTGTACATGCAGCGAACAATGGAAGGGTACAGATACTCCACTCATGTTTGCATATTTTCGCGGCAGGCTGTTTTCAGCACTGCCGGAAGAAGCGGTTGTCGATGTATCCGGCGTAGGGTACCGGCTCCTCATTTCCGCATTTACCTATCGTCAGCTTCCTTTGCCGGGTGAAGAGGTGCTGCTGTTTTCGCATCTCTCCGTCCGGGAGGACGCCATGCAGCTTTACGGTTTTTCAAGCGAAGCCGAGCTCCAGCTTTTCCGTCTGCTTATTCTGACAACAGGAGTGGGTCCGAAGCTCGCTTTGGCGGTACTCTCGGGAATGCAGGTTCATGAGGTGCATGAAGCCATCATGGCCAATGCTCCTGAAAAACTTTACGGTATCAGCGGCGTCGGGAAAAAAACCGCGGCAAGGATCATTCTCGAACTGAGAGACAGAATTCTGAAGCTCTCTCCGGCTTCCGAAAAGCCGACCGGTTCAGGTATCCGCCAGAGTTCCAGCGTCAGGGATGATGCCGTCGCAGCCCTCGTGACCCTCGGTTTTCCAAGGCCTGCGGTGCAGAAAGCGGTAACGGGCATTCTCGAAGCCAATCCATCTTTCGGTGTCGAAGCGGTGCTGAAATCCGCGCTTGTTTCCATTCATAACAGTTAGCTGCAGCGTACGTTGAATTACCAGGAGGCCCTTGAATTTCTCTACCCGCTCCACCGGTTCGGCATGAAGCCGGGCCTGGAGCGGGCAACTGCTCTTCTCGATATTTTCGGTATGCCGCACAAGCGGCTCGGCACCATTATCCATATCGCCGGCACCAACGGCAAAGGCACCACAGCATCGGCGCTGGCCGCGATGTTTCAGGCCGCCGGAAAAAAGACCGCCCTGTACACCTCTCCGCATCTTGTCGATTTTACCGAACGGATGCGTATCGACGGGCAGCCCATCTCTGCCGGCAGGGTAGCGGCATACTGTTCTGCCATGAAGGAGAGGGTTGTCGAACTTCGGGCAACATTTTTTGAGGCGACAACAGCGCTTGCCTTTGCGTGGTTTGCCGATGAACAGGTTGAGGTAACCGTTATCGAAACCGGTATGGGCGGCAGGCTTGACGCCACCAATGTCGTGAAGTCCGATTATGCGGTCATCACCTCTATCGGCCGCGACCATACCGCATGGCTCGGCACTTCGCCCGCCATGATCGCCAGGGAAAAAGCCGCGATAATCAATCCGGAGTCACGGGTGTTTACCGCAGTCACCGATTCCGAAGCTCTTGCGGAAATAGTCCGTGCCGCCGAACTGAACCGGGTTCCGCTCTTCAGGCTTGAAAGGGATGTTGCACTGAGGGTGGAAAGCGCCGAGCCGGGAGCGCTGGAATTTTCACTTTCGACAGCGGGAACTCATTACCATACACTGCGGGCTCCCCTTACCGGGGCTTTTCATGCATCCAATCTTGCGCTTGCCGTCATGGTTGCCGAAGCTGCAGGCATTGGGGAGGATGCCGTGCGCCGGGGGTTTCTGAACCTGCTGAAAACCGGTTACCGGGCCCGGCTGGAGAAGATCGGCACCATGCCCGACGTGTTTCTCGATGTTTCTCACAACGCTGACGGCATGAGGGAGACGGCTGCGGCAATTTCCGTATTCCGGCATCGTTACCGCGCCATGCATGTGCTGATCGGTCTGGCTTCCGACAAGGAGGCCGGAGAGGTAATCCGTCATCTCCTGCCTCTCGATGCCCGTTTTGCAGCGGTTACGATTCCGTCCGAGCGCAGCATCCCGGCTTCGGAGCTCGCCGCTCTCCTGAAGAACGAGGGAGTCGATCCGCTTGTTTTCGATACGCCTCTCGAAGGGCTCCGGCAGATGCTCGAAGATGCGGACTCCCGTGACATGATTCTTGTCACCGGATCTTTTTTTCTTGCCGGAGAGATTCTTCGCCGAAAAGGGGTTCAGCAGCGGTAGGGTTGCGGCTGCATGTTGCTCCGGTACTTTTTTATCGGAAAAAATTATATATTTGTGATAACTACAAGAAATCTTCGCGTATCCATCGGGAACGTCCCTTTTGATAAATCCCATTTACATTCCTTATTTCACATTCAGTCCGTATTCCTCTGTATTCTTCCGTTTATAGATTTCATTCCATGTCGAATACCCGGGGTTTACCGGGAAAGCTCTCAGCTGGCGTCAATGCTCTTTACCGTTTCTTTGCCGCCGGAAGCGTTCCGCTGCTCCGGCGATATTCCGCTGCTTTTTTAACTACCATGATTTGAATACAATTACCAATACCATGTCGAACAATTCGGTTTCCAAGGGTCTGGACATCAATGTACTCCAGAAAAAGAAAGTTTATGAGTTGAACGCTCTTGCAAAAGAGCTCGGAGTATCTGCGGCCGGATTACGGAAAGAAGAGCTGATATTCAAGATCATAGAGGCGCAGTCGCAGAAAACCAGCGATCCTGAAAGCTCCCAGGTGATGGTCAATACCGGTGTTCTGCAGGTTATTCCCGAGGGTTACGGCTTTCTGCGCTCTGCCAATTACAACTACCTGTCCTCCCCGGACGATATTTATGTTTCACCCTCCCAGATCAAGCGCTTCAGCATGCGTACCGGTGATACGGTTTCGGGCCAGGTGCGTGCTCCGAAAGAAGGGGAGCGCTTTTTTGCCCTGCTCAAAATCAACACCATCGACGGCGCCGATCCGGAAATCACCAGGGAACGTCCGTTTTTCGAGAATCTCACCCCGCTTTTTCCCCATGATCGGCTGAAGCTCGAAACCCGGCAGACGGAATACTGCGGAAGGATCATGGATATCTTTACCCCGATCGGCAAAGGGCAGCGCGGTTTGATCGTTGCTCAGCCGAAAACCGGCAAGACCATGCTTCTGCAGATGATTGCCAATGCGATCATCAAAAACCATCCTGAAGTCTACCTGATTGTCCTTCTGATCGACGAACGCCCCGAAGAGGTGACCGACATGGCGCGCAGCGTCGAGGCGGAGGTGGTCAGCTCGACCTTCGACGAGGACCCCGAGCGTCACGTCCAGGTTGCCGATATGGTGCTGGAAAAAGCCAAAAGACTTGTTGAAGTGGGGCAGGACGTGGTCATTCTGCTCGATTCCATCACCAGGCTCGCCCGTGCGCACAACACCATCATTCCGCATTCGGGCAAGATTCTTTCCGGCGGTATCGACGCCAATGCGTTGACCAAACCGAAACGTTTTTTCGGCGCAGCGCGTAATATCGAGGAGGGCGGCAGCCTCACCATCATCGCCACGGCGCTTGTCGATACCGGCTCGCGCATGGATGACGTCATCTTCGAGGAGTTCAAGGGAACCGGCAACATGGAGCTTGTGCTTGACCGCAGGCTTTCAGAACGCCGTATTTTTCCTGCCATCGATATTCTCCGGTCGGGTACCCGGAAAGAGGAACTGCTTTTCAGCCAGGAGGAGCTGTCGAGGACCTGGCTGCTGAGAAAATACCTTGCAGACAAGAACCCGATCGAATGCATGGAGTTCATGCGCGAGAAAATGAGCGATACGAAGGATAACCGGGAGTTTTTCAAGTACATGAACGCCTGACGGGGACAGAAAAATGAACAGGTGTTTGCAGTTTTGAAAATTAATCCTATAT
The DNA here is from genome assembly GCA_013334435.1 of Chlorobiaceae bacterium. Lineage (GTDB taxonomy): Bacteria > Bacteroidota > Chlorobiia > Chlorobiales > Chlorobiaceae > Chlorobium. The sequence goes on from JAAXXP010000046.1 coordinate 12,015, forward strand.
TATCAGCCTTTAAAACAAGAGGAATTTTACTACATGCCCTGCGGAAAAAAGAGAAAACGCCATAAGATGGCGGTACACAAGCGCAAAAAAATGCGCCGGAAGAACAGGCATAAGAAGCGCCTGCGCTACCAGAACAAGTAAGTTCCGGATTGTTAATCCGTACTGTTGTTTCAGGTCGAGAATATAGCTCAGTCGGTAGAGCATCTGCCTTTTAAGCAGAGGGTCGAAGGTTCGAGTCCTTCTATTCTCACTCTACAGAACGTTCTTTTTTAAGTCGATGCCCGAGTGGTGAAATTGGTAGACACACTATCTTGAGGGGGTAGCGCCGAAAGGTGTAGGAGTTCGAATCTCCTCTCGGGCACATATTTTTACGTAAAAGCCGCTGTTATGCGGCTTTTTTGTTAAGCGGCAGTTATCAACGATTCTTCATTGACATGAACATCGCCGTCTGTATCTGTCAGGTTCCGGATTCAGCTTCCGCAGTTGCCGTTATCGACGGGGCGCTCGATATGACGAGGGCCGCCTGGGTCATGAACCCTTACGATGAATTTGCTGTCGAGGAAGCCATTCTGCTCAGGGATCGGTTTCCGGGATCGACGGTTACCGCGCTCGGCGCTTCTCCCGAATCCGGAAAAGATCTGCTGCAGAAGGCTCTTGCCATGGGTGCGGACAGGGCTTTCGATGTTCGCTCCTTTTCACCATTGCAGGACCCGTTCCAGACAGCCTGGGTTCTTGCCGAAGCTCTCCGCAACCTCTATGGGGAGGCGCTTCCCGATCTTGTGCTCTGCGGCAGGGAGTCCCTTGATTTTCAGAACGCGAGTGTTCCCGCCATGCTTGCAGGCATGCTTGGCATGGTCTTTACCGGCCCGGTATCGGCGCTCAGGGCGGAAGGAGAACATCTTGAGCTGGAGAGGGAGACCGAAGGCGGAACGGAACTTCTCGTTGCGCGCCTGCCCCTTGTGATCAGCACTGAAAAGGGGTTGAACACCCCCCGGAAAACCGGTATCAGGCAGGTTATGGAGGCCCGGAAAAAGCCTCTTGAAATTCTGCAGGCATCACAGCCGCCCCCCCCGAAGGTCTCTCTCGAGAGTGTTGAGACGGTATCGAAAAAGAAAAGGTGCCGTTTTGCCGCCACACCGGAAGAACTCGCGGGGATGCTGCATGCCGACGGCCATTTCCGGCACATTTCGGGAGAAGACTGATGGCATACTATCTGGTTTTTCTGGAACCGAGAAACGGCCTTGTCGCCGGAGTTTCCGCAGACGTCTGGCACAGGGTTCAGGAACAGCTTTTTTCAGGAGACCGTGTTGCCGGTTTTGTCGCCGGTTCCCTCAGCTCCGGAGCGCTCGATGTGCTTCAGGGGAGCGGAACAGTTCATCACGCACTCTCGGGTCGCCCCGCCGTTCCGTCCGATATGGAGCTGTGCCGCATGCTTTCGGAACTTGTCCGCAAAGAGGGGTGCACAGACATCTTCATGGCGGCGACTGCAGCAGGCAGGAGGCTTGCTCCCGCCATTGCAGCTACGCTTCCTGCTTCGCTGCTTGCCGGATGCACTTCCGCCTATCCGGATGAAAAGGTCTGCCGGCGGTACATTCATTCAGGTTCGGTGCTGGCGGCTTACCGTCCGCAATCCGCAATCCGGATTGTTCTGCAGGGTCGCGAGCATCGTCGGGTAACCTTCAGTTCCCTGGAGCGTCCCCGGTGTGTCGCGTTTCAGGAATCGCCGGGCATTCTCCGGGATGCGGCTCCTCTTATCCGTGCCATTATTGCAACTAGTTCATCGGAAGATATTTCCGAAGCCGGAATTATTGTTGCCGGAGGTCGCGGTATGGGCGATGCCGGCCGGTTCGCGATGCTTGAGGAGCTGGCGAACCTGCTGGGTGGCAGTGTCGGGGCAAGCCGTTCGGCCGTCGATGAAGGGTGGCGTCCGCACAGCCAGCAGATCGGGCAGACCGGCAAGTCGGTAGCGCCGGAGCTCTATATTGCCTGCGGTATTTCCGGAGCCGTTCAGCATCTTGCCGGACTCGCTTCGGCACGAACCATTGTAGCAATCAACAGCGACCCGTATGCGCCTGTTTTCGATGTGGCCGATTATGGCATTGTGGGAGATGTCAGGGAGGTTCTTCCCCGGCTGACAGATGCCGTCAGGGATGTTTTGCGGAAGAAATGATTAACCGTAATTTGCTGTTATAGCAACTCACGGATTCCTCTATGCTCCGGCAATGAATAATGGGCGCCTCTATTACTTGTCGTGGGTGGCATGCGTTTCTGCAAACAGGGAAGATGCAGATGAAACAACTTAACAAAGAGGTGCCTTAATGACGATAAACAATGCGTAAACTTCAGGTAGATATACTCGGTCTTTCTACAAGCCCCCATACCAACGGAGCTTATGCCCTTATTCTCTATGAAATCGAGGGAAAACGAAAACTTCCGATCATCATCGGCGGCTTCGAAGCCCAGGCCATAGCGCTCAAGCTTGAAAACATCAAACCCCCCAGGCCATTTACCCACGACCTGTTCAAGAATATCTCCGATGCTTTCAGTCTTCACGTCAACGAAATCATCATCGATGAACTGCACAACGAAACCTTCTATGCCAAGGTTGTCTGCGAGCTCGGAGGAGAGGTTCATGAAATCGATGC
>JAAXXP010000047.1 GCA_013334435.1 Chlorobiaceae bacterium
ATGCCGCAGGGGCTCGGAAAAAACCTCTATCTGACGCTCTCGGTTTTTGAGAACGTTGATTTTTTCGGACGCCTGTTCGGTATTCCGGAAGTTGCAAGGAAAGTCCGGATAGGCGAAGTGTTGCAGAGTACAGGACTGCTGTCGTTTGCGGACAGGCAGGCGGGAAAGCTGTCTGGCGGCATGAAGCAGAAGCTCGCGCTTTGTTGCGCCCTGATCCACGATCCCGACCTGCTGATTCTCGATGAACCGACTACGGGTGTGGACCCGCTTTCCCGCAGGCAGTTCTGGGAGCTTATTTCGCGCATCAGGCTTCGTCGTCCTGGTCTGAGCGTGATGGTCGCGACGGCTTACATGCAGGAAGCGGAACGGTTCGCATGGCTGGCGGCTATGGATGATGGTCGCGTTCTCGCGACCGGGTCTCCGGAAGAGTTGAAAGGAAAGACCGGCAGCGGAACCCTCGAGGAGGCATTCATCCGGCTGCTTCCCCCGGAAAAAACCGCAGGGCACCGCGCTCCCCGCCTTGAATGTCGCAGTTTTTCCGGAGAAGATACGGTCATTATCGCGGAAAATCTTACCCGGACCTTCGGCAGTTTCACTGCGGTCGATCACGTCAGTTTCAGAATAAACCGGGGAGAGATTTTCGGGTTTCTCGGATCGAACGGTTGCGGCAAAACCACGACCATGAAGATGCTTACCGGGCTTTTGCCGGCGACTGACGGCAAGGCATGGCTTTTCGGCATGCCTACAGACGGACGCAGCATCGAGCTGCGAGGCCGGGTCGGTTATATGTCGCAATCCTTCTCGCTGTACAGCGAGCTGACGGTCGGGCAGAACCTGTTTCTTCATGCGCATCTGTTTGGCCTCGGAAAGGAGGATATTCCCCGTCGTATCGCCGAACTCACCGAGCGATTCGATCTTTCGGAATACCAGCATAAGCTTGCCGGGGAGCTTCCCATGGGCATTCGGCAACGACTTTCTCTTGCTGTGGCCGTCGTGCACGATCCGGCGATACTCATCCTCGACGAGCCCACATCCGGTGTCGATCCGGTGGCCAGGGACCGGTTCTGGGACATTCTTTCCGATCTTTCACGCAATCGCGGGGTAACGATTTTCCTGTCCACCCACTTCATGAATGAAGGGGAGCGGTGCGACCGGATTTCGCTGATGCACGCAGGGAAGGTGCTTGCCTGTGACACTCCCGCCAACCTGGTCATGGCAAAAGAGGCGTCCGGACTGGAAGATGCATTCATCGCATTTCTTGAGCAGGCTATGCCGGAAGATCGGGGAGTCGGCACCCAATTTTCGACGGAACGTTCACCGGAACGGATCGGCGATACTCGGCACGACGTCGCAGCGTTCAGTTTTCGCCGGTGTTTCGGCTATGTCAGGAGGGAGAGTATCGAGATTATCCGGGACCCCGTCCGCCTTGTGTTCGCTCTTGCCGGTTCGGTGCTGCTGATGCTGATTCTCGGTCTTGGCATCACGTTCGACGTCCGCGACGTCGCTTTTGCGGTGCTTGACATGGACCGGACTCCTGAAAGCCGGGATTTTATCGAACAGATTGCAGGGACCCGCTATTTCGTCGAGCATGATCCTCCGTCAGGCTCGGAGGAGCTTTTCGAGAGGATGCGGACAGGAGAACTCAAGCTTGCCGTGGAGATTCCTCCGGAATTCGGCAAGAACCTGTACCGGGGAGGAAGCCCTGAAATTGCCGTTTGGATCGATGGTGCCATGCCGTTTTACGGTGAAACCGTGAAGGGCTATTTTTCGGGAATCGCGCGCAACTATATCGAAGAGCTTGCCCTGAGACACGGAAGATCCCTGAAGGGTATGGCCCCGGTTTCTGTGATCTTCCGTTACCGCTATAACCAGGATTTCAGGAGCCTTCCCGCGATGGTGCCAGCGGTCATTCCTTTGCTGCTTCTCTTTATCCCGTCAATTCTCATGGCGCTCGGCATCGTTCGCGAAAAAGAACTTGGATCCATCACCAACCTCTACGTGACGCCAGTGACCAGACTCGAATTCCTGCTGGGCAAGCAGTTCCCTTATGTGGTTATCGGTATGGCGAGCTATGTGTCGCTCGTCCTTCTGTCGGTGTTTTTTTTCGACGTTCCGGTCAGGGGCAGCTTGCTGACGCTGACGATCGGCGCTTTTCTCTATATTGTTGTGACAACCGGTTTCGGTCAACTCGTTTCCTCGTTCACTTCGACACAGATTGCGGCTTTGGCTTGCACGGCTTTCGCAACGCTGATACCGGCCGTGCGTTTCTGCGGCTTTACCCAGCCGGTATCTTCGCTTGACGCGGCAGGATCGGCGATTGGCAATGTCTATCCTGCAACCTATTTTCTTCTGATCAGTCGCGGGGTTTTTTCGAAGTCTTTGGGCTTTTTCGATTTGTTCCCCCACCTTTGCTCGCTTGCGGCATTCATTCCGGTGCTGACAGGCCTGAGTATACTGCTGCTGAAAAAACAGGGAAGGTAGCCGTGAGGACGACCGCCAACATTGTGCAGCTTGGAATCAAGGAGCTTCGGAGCCTGTGGCACGACAAGGTGCTCCTGGGGCTTATCGTATTCATGTTCACGGCAGGCATCTACACCGGCGCGACATCCAGCTCCCTGGAGCTGCACAATGCTCCGGTCGCTTTCGTGGACGAGGATCAGTCGCCGCTTTCGGGGAGCATCCGCCAGGCATTCTATCCCCCGTCCTTCAGGCAGCCCGCACTGATCGGATCCCACGAGGTCAATCGTGCTCTCGATTCCGGGACGTACACGTTCGTCATTGATATTCCTCCTGATTTTCAGCGAGATCTGCTTGCCGGCAGGTATCCTGAAATACTCGTCGATATCGATGCTACAAGAGTGACCCAGGCGTTTATCGGCGCGGGTTACATCAATTCGATCGTCAGTGGCGAAGTGTCCGGTCACTTGCAGAGATCGTCTTCCGGGTCCGATCTGCCTGTACGTTTTGTCGTACGGTCACTGTTCAATCCCAACCTCAACGGTATCTGGTTCGGTGGCATCATGGAGATCATGACCAACGTGACCCTGCTCTCGATCATCCTTTCGGGAGCCGCACTCATTCGCGAACGGGAGCACGGCACGATTGAGCACCTGCTGGTCATGCCGCTTAGGCCTTTCGAGATTATGGCCGCAAAGATATGGGCTAACGGCCTTGTGGTGCTCTGCAGCGCCGCGGTCTCCCTGTTTCTTGTGGTAGAAGGGTTTCTCGGTGTTCCGATTGCCGGGTCGGTGCCTCTTTTCCTGTTCGGCGCCATGCTGCATCTGTTTTCGACGACCTCGATCGGGATCTTTCTGGGGACCGTTGCCCGTTCAATGCCGCAATTCGGCCTCCTTATCATCCTTGTCGTGCTGCCGATGCAGCTGCTTTCCGGCGGCATGACGCCGAGAGAAAGCATGCCGGAACTGGTACAGCAATTCATGCTTCTTTCTCCGACAACCTACTTCGTAAAGTTTTCACAGACAATTCTGTATCGTGGAGCCGGGATTTCGGCAGTCTGGCCGGAATTTGTCGCTATAGCGGTAATAGGTATCGTGTTTTTTTCAGTCGCCCTGCTTCGTTTCAGAAAGAGCATCTCCCTGACGCAGATGTGAGGATTTCAGTACCCGGGGGAGCGGTTCAGCAGCAGGGCGGTCTCCTCGAGGGAGAGGACGCCTACGATGTTCGTGCCGTGGTTAGGCTCTACATGCACATCTCCGAGATATTCCGCACCGGTCAGAAGCGCCTGTTCAAGCGCCTCGATTTTTCCGAAAAGACTGTACGCCGCCGATTGCGGTGTCGAGCAGGAGACCGGAGGATTATCGGTGCCGTGCACGAAGTAACCCTCCGGCATGGCGCCGCCGTCCGGATAGCCGTGCCAGTGCGTCATCGACGCGCCGCCCCTTTCAAGCATTCCGGTAAACGTCGAACCGGGGTTCACGGTTTTCAGGATCGAGGCTATAAAGGCGTTGCCCAGCGCATGGGCAAGAATGGTGAGGGTGTCGAACGAGGGTTTCGTAACCGGCCCTTCGGCCAATCCCGCAGGAGTTTTCAGGTAGGCGGCACCGTTTTCCAGTCCGATTTCCACCAGATCGGTTTCGATGTCCAGATGGTTTTTCCGGCATCCTGAACGGGTCGTGAGCACCCGCACGTCGGGAACGTCGACCAGCAGGGTGCGATTGCCTATCCTGACCGGTACCTTGCTCTCTTCATCCTTCGGCGTGCTTTCGTCGAGAGGCATGGCGGGCAGCACCCTTACCGGCAGCTGGCGGGCGAAAAATCCGTAACTCATGCCGCTGCGGTGGTCGAGATAGCGGGCCACGATTTTCCGGTAGAAATCATTGCGGTATTCAAGGCTGTCGGTCGAGGTATGTGTCAGCAGGTAGCTGCTCGATGCCCACGCCCTGCTGCATCCGAGAAAGTCAACGGCAGCCCTCCTGAATTCCGGGTTTCCGACCTGGAGTGCCGCATGGCGGAAATCGAGGTCCTCCGGTCTTGGAGGCACGACCTGCGCCGTCAGTTTCGGCACCAGTGTTCCTCGTACGGCATCCCTCGTCGGCAGCGGGGTGTTGAAGGTCACCACCCCGCCGTTCATGGTGCAGATCGTCCACGAATGCCGGGTGACGTAGATCAGAATATGCACCATATCCCTTGCCAGCCGCCGCACAATCGCGTCAAGCCTTTCCTGTGGCGTCGCAGCGGCGGTGAGTGGCGGCGGCTCATCGTAGATGCCGACAATGATGTTGTTGTAAAGTGTCGAAACCCTGTTGATAGCCAGCTCGCTGTCGGCGAACATGCCGGGAGCGAGAATCACCGTACCGGGCCTGAACTTTCCGCCAGGGAGCGTCGATTCGCTGCAGGATTCAGCGCTTATGCCGAGCGATCGCATGATTCCGGTCAGCGCTTCACAGAAGCGCTCAAGCCGTTTCGGGATGGTCCGGGCAGGGTAAAGCACGCAGCGGAGCTTTGCACACATGGCGTCCAGGCCGAGCGGGGTCTCTTTGTCGATGCCGAGAATGCGTTGAAGTGAAGCCGGGCTGATGCTGTTACTCATGTATTTCCTGAAAGAGAGATGTGTCCGGGTGTGCGGGGGTTCATTCCGGGAGGTTGAGCGAGTGTTCGCGGCCCCAGAGCAGTTTTGTGCGCAGGATCTCGCAGTAGTCACGGCTTTCGTTGGCAACCAGGTTGATGAGATCATCCGATTTTCTTACCGTTACCGTTTCCTGGGAGCGGAGCATTCTGGTGATTCTGCCGTCACAGTTCAGCGGGAATTCACCTGCCTGGGCATCGACCGAAACCTCGATGATCTTGTCGTCGCTGATGACAATCGGCCGGACCGTCAGCATGTGCGGACAGATGGGGGTGATGACGAAGACAGAGGACTTCGGCGCGATAATCGGTCCGCCAGCCGACATGGAGTAGGCTGTCGATCCGGTCGATGTCGCTATAATGATGCCGTCAGCCCGATAGGAGCCGAGCAGTTCCCCGTCGAGCCGGATGACGAAGGTCGGAATTCTCGGATAGGCGCCTTTTTCGATCACCACATCGTTCAGGGCGCGCATTCGCTGTTCACGGCCGTTGTCCGTCGTTATGGCTTCAAGCTGTGTGCGGTTGTGGATGGAGTAGTTTCCGTCCAGCACCTTTTCTACGGCCGTTATCATCTCGTCCTTGCTGAACTCGGTCAGAAACCCGAGCCGTCCCACATTGATGCCGAGCACCGGTTTTGTTTCGGAGTAGTGCGAGGTGTAGAGCAGGGTGCCGTCGCCGCCCAGCGAGATGAACAGATCGCACATCCGGTTGAGATCGTCAATTTTTGCCGAGGGGCCTGTGCCGAGTTTTTCAGCCGAAAGCGATTCGAGCACATAGCCGATCCGTTTACGGTCGAGCCAGCCGGTCAGATCTTTTGCCAGAAGGACGGCCTCACTTCGTTCCGTGTTGACGACAATGGCGACTTTCATGGTTTGTGGAGCTCCTTCAGGGTTTCGTACAACCGGTTGGCATTGCTGAACCTCGAGGCAATGCCTTCGACGTTCTCGTTTTTCACGTCTGAGGCAAGAGCCAGCAGCTCACCTGCGAACCCCTCCAGTTCAGCGGTAATATTGTCGCTGTTGGTGAGCACAATATCCTGCCAGATCGACCACGAGCTTCCCGAGAGTCTGGCCAGTGTCGCAAAACCTGGCCCCGAAGCCGCAATGTTCTTTTCGCAGTAGTTTATCAGCAGTGTGGAGAGCAGCTGGGGAAGGTGGCTGATATTTGCAACAATCCGGTCGTGGCTGACCGGGTCCATCAACATGGTGTGGCATCCCGCAGATTCAAGCAGGTTCATCAGTTCCTGTCCAACCGGACCGTCCAGAAAAGCGCCGTTATCGCAGAGAATCACGGTTTTGCCCCTGAGCAGCTCTTCGTGGGCCGCGCGGAATCCTCGCTGTTCCCGACCGGCCATGGGGTGCATGCCGATAAACGGAATTCCGAGTTTTCGTGCTTTTTCGGCTATCAGCGTCTTGGTGCTCGACACATCGGTTACCAGCACCGGAGATGCGGCGTACTCCCTGATTTCATCAAGCAGCTCGATATTCACCTGTACGGGCGCTGACAGGACGATAAGATCAGCGTCATAGAGGGCTTTTTTGTCGGTTTCGAACCGGTCGAGCCCCAGATCGAGCACCTCAAGCCGCTCCTTTTCGGTGAACGAAGGATCGTAGCCTTTCATGACAAGCCGGTGCTCACCGGCGGGCTGCGACAGCCTGAATGCCCGGAGGAGCGATGTGCCGATCAGCCCGAGGCCGACAAACGATATGGTTCTGATAGCCGGTTGTGCGCTCATGGCGTCAGTTTTGCTTGTTAGCCCTGCTGCCCGGAGCCTCGACGGGAATGCCTTCGCTGCAGAGCGGGCACTCTTCGGGCGTATAGCTGACGACCTCCATCAGGAGCACCGAGTACTGGTTGTCGGCAAGCCGCACCTTTCCGTTGCTTCGGTCTACCACAGAACCCACGCCTACCAGTTCGGCGCCGGCGGCCTCGACCAGTTCGATCACTTCGGCAACGGAGCCTCCTGTCGTGATGACATCCTCCACGACAACAACCCGTTCGCCTTTTTCCAGACCGAACCCCCTGCGGATGGTCATTTTTCCATCCTTGCGCTCGGCAAAGATGGTTTTTACGCCCAGCTGCCGGCCAACCTCGGTACCGACCACGATTCCGCCTATGGCCGGCGAAATGACCGTTTCGACTGCGGAGTTGCTGAAATGGCCGGCTATCCGGCCGCAGACCGTCGAGAGATGTTCCGGATACTGCAGTACTTTCGCGCACTGGAAATAGGTGTTGCTGTGTCGTCCGGAGGTAAGCCTGAAATGGCCTTCAAGCAGTGCTCCGGTTGATTTGAACATCTCAAGCATTGACGGGTTGCTCATGAATCGATAGCTGGGTATGGGTCGTTGACTGAAAAGGTGTGTAAACCGTTAAAATACAGAAGCTGAATCAAAAAAGGGAAAAGAAAAACCCCCGCATGAGGGTGAGTTCATTACCGGCGCGTTTCAAGATACTCCCTGAGAATGACGCATGCCGCTGCGCTGTCGAGCCGGCCTTTCCGGTTTCGTTCTTTCCTGCTGAGTCCCGATGCCGAAAGAATCTGCATGGCGTCCCGGGAAGAGCCGTGTTCATTGATCCTTTCGATCGGCAGGCCGGGGAACCAGATGGAGAGCTCTTCGATGAACCGGTCGATCACTCCGCTCATCCTGTTCTCCGTGCCGTCATCGTTGAGCGGGTAGCCGACAAGAATTTTTTCGATCTCATCGCTGCTTGTCATGGCCTCGAGCCTGCTGAACAGCGCATTCCGGTCAAGGGTCCCGACCGGCTGGGCAAAAAGCTGGAGAGGATCGCTCTCGGCAAGCCCGATTCGTTTTGTGCCGTAATCGATGGCGACAATTCTTTTTTTTCTGTTCGTATCCATGCCTTGAAAAATCGGTATTCCTGATTTACTTCTTTCAGTGCAGTATAAATAGTAAAGAAAAACTTTTGTCGTACGGTTTTGCTCTTTTCCTGTTGCGCCGTGATTTTTCGGTGATAAAATTTAGCATATGCCCAATATTCTCGTATAACTGCTTGGCTATATGGCATTTTGGTGTTAATTTTACCATTCAAATCTTTTTTGAGCATTCATAACACAAGTATAACCGGAGAAGATGCAATGGCAAAGGTTGTTATTATTGGTGCCGGCTTTGCAGGGCATACTGCAGCGATGTATCTGGGCGATTCGATAGGCAAGGATCATGAAATAACGGTTGTTCATAAATTCGATTATTTCGGTTTTGTTCCATCGTGGGTCTGGCTGGGTATCGACGCCGTGAAGCCTGAGCATACCGTTTTCAAGTTAAAGCCAATCTACGACAAATTCAATGTGAACTTTGTGCAGGGTACCGTAACCTCGGTTCACCCCGACGAGAACTACATTATTCTCGAACAGGCCGGAGACGCGGGCCCCGCAAGCCTTGAATACGACTATCTGATCATTGCGACCGGTGCGCACATGAACTACGATGCGACACCTGGTCTCGGACCGAAAAAGTTCACGCAGTCGATATGCCACTTCGATACCGCCATTCAGGCTCGCGACGCCTATCTGCAGTCGGTGGCGCGCATGAAGCGGGGCGAGCGTCAGAAGCTGGTCATCGGCACCGGCCATCCGCTTGCGGCATGTCAGGGCGCGGCCTTCGAGTACATTACCAACATCCATCACGATCTTACCCAGAGAGGCGTAAGGGATAAAGCCGAACTGGTTTACCTCACCAACGAGCCGGAAATCGGCGATTTCGGCGTTGGCGGTATCAATGTGGTCACAAAGGGTGGCCGGATTGCAAAGGGCGGCGATCTCATCGAGGACGCCATGGACGAATTCGGTATCGGTAAAGCTGTCCGCAGGGGCGTCAGGGAGGTCGATGCCAAAAATGTATACTGGGAGGACTTCGAAGGCAACTACGGTGAAACCGATTATGATTTCGCCATGCTCATTCCCCAGTCGCGCGGCGTTACCTTCAGGTTTTTCGACAAGGAAGGCAAGGACATCTCCTCAACGGTCTGCAATCCCGGCGGCTTTGTGTTCGCCGACGGCATCTACGGTCTGAAATACGACGATCTGGTCAAGAACTCAAACGCATGGCCGGCCCAGTACTACAACCCGACCTACAAGAACATCTTTTCGGCAGGTATCGCCTTTGCGCCTCCCGGCCCGATTTCCGAGCCGCATACCACGAAAAACGGTACGGTCATTACGCCTGGAGCGCCGAGAACAGGAATGATTTCCGGTGTGATCGGCAGGGTTGTGGCCTTCAACGTCATCGACATGATCAAGACCGGGCGCATGACGCACCGTGAGCGCATGTCCGAGATGCTGGCCGTATGTATCGCTTCCAACGGCAAGTCGCTCTGGAACGGTTCTGCCATCGTGATGATCATCTATCCCATCGTGCCGGACCATTCGCGCTACGACAACAAGGAAGGGCGCGACATGTTCGTCACCAAGGTCGAGCGCGGCATTTCCGGCGCATGGCTCAAGCAGATGGTGGAAACCACCTTCATGCACAAGTTCCAGGGCCGTATCGGCTGGCAGTTCATTCCGGAATAACCGGGCAAGATTTCAATCAATGACAAAATGCGATAACCCATGAGGCCTACATCGTTTGATAAATTCCTGATGCGCTGCAGAATCTACCAGTTCTGGCGCTTTATCGTGCTGAACCTCAAGATCCTCAAAGCCGTCCATCACGATAAAACAGCCTGAGCGGAGAGTTTTTGCCGTTTCAGGGAAATACGGTTTTTCCATTCATAAGCGCATATCTTTTTTTAGGGTATGCGTTTTTTTTATTGAAACCATCCCGCCTTTTTTCCCGGCACTTCTTCTGCAGATTTTTTCCCGCTGCGTGGAGTTCTGTACCCGAAGCCGGGTTCAAACCTTTAACAGGCTCCGGATGTTGATGCTGAAGAGTTTATTGCCTGACGAGATCATTTTTTTATCCGGGGGGTGGCTATGCCGGTTTTGATGGGTTTATTCATGACGTGTCTCCTGTTTGCCGGTTGTTCGGTGGTGGGAAAGCGAACAGCTGATGAGCCGTCTTATACGTTGATAGAAAAAGATGGAGAAAGAGAAATACGGCGTTACGGTGATATGATCGTTGCCGAAACGGTTGTCGAGGGTCGATACAGCACGACCAGCGGTCCGGCTTTCAGCCGTCTTGCCGGGTATATATTCGGGAAAAACCGGGGAAAGCAGAAAATCGCCATGACAGCACCGGTAATTCAGGAGCCGCTCAGTGAAAAAATCGCCATGACAGCTCCGGTATTGCAGGAAAAAAAAGGTACGGCATGGTCAATGATGTTTGTCATGCCTGAAGGATACACGCTTGAAACAACGCCGGTACCGCTTGACGCGTCAGTCGTTGTCAGGGAGGTCAAAGGCAAAAAAGTTGCCGTGATCCGGTATTCAGGCCTGCATTCCGAAAGCAATCTTCAGAGTTATGCAGGGAAACTGACGATGTGGCTCGAAAAAAAAGGATACCGTATTCTTTCTCCTCCTCGAGCGGCAAGCTACGATCCGCCGTGGAGCATTCCGTTTTTTCGCCGTAACGAGGTGCATATCGATGTTGAGTAAACGGTAACGACGAAAAAAGGGCCAAATACAACCGGCCCTTTTTTCGTCGCTCTGAAGAAGCACCGATCAGTCTACATGAAGGTGTGGTAGGACTGGCCGGCAAAAACGATGAGAAACCGGAGTATCAATCCGCCGAAAAGCACCATGACTGGAGCGACGTTCGGAAATCTTACATGGACGCCGGCCGCTTCAAGAAACTCGAGAAGCAGCGGAACGACCAGACCGGCGGCGACAAAAACTCCCCAGAACCAGAACATGTAGGACATGCCGGCCAGATTGACGTCGCCGGTGATGAGATGCATCATGGCGCCATGGGTATTGGCAGAGCCGGTAAGGCCGCCGAGCACGAAGAGCCCTACGGTCATCAGTTCTATCCAGATGGCGTTTGCGTCGATCATGCTGTAGACCGGTTTTTCATCTTCAGGTGCAAGCAGCAGCATCAGAGCGGCGGCACTCGATATTCCCGAAACAAGAAAGAGCATGCCGAGAATGGAGCTTGACCAGAGCGGCCGGGCGGAGAAGAAGGAGAGCAGGATGCCGGTGTAGATACCGATGCCTACGCCGATATGGGCATTGACCAGCGCCACGATGGTCATGTGGTTTTCCGTCCAGTCAATCACCTTGTTGATGGGCTCGATATTCAGGTCGCGAAGCTGTCGTTTGTTGACCAGCATTGCCTGCAGAATCGCCAGCGGGAAGAATGCTATCAGAATCCAGCTGCCGGCAGACATTGGTGAGGTGGGCTGAATGGTGGTGTAGAACGCCCACACGTAAAGGGGATGAGCCAGGTCAAGAAAAAGAAAGAGCATGCCGATGCCGAGCAGCGTCGGAGAGAGAATGGAGCCGAGTCGCACGGCAAGGCAGGGACACCCCTCCCCCTGGTCTCTCGGTCCGACACCGAACTTGCGTTTCAGGATGATCATGATCGAGGTGATCACGAGCAGGCCGCCCGCCATACCGCCGAGAAAGAGGTAGAGCGGGATGTGCCATTCCCAGATGTGGAGATGCGGCACCACATTGGGGTTGATTTTCGTCGAGACGATCTCATTAACTGCAGTTGCCAACATAGTTACGCTCCGGGTTTATTGCTTGCGGAAATCCAGTGCAGGCTCGGTTCCGTTCCTGCATGTTCTTTCTGGCGGTAAACGAGTTTACCTCTCAACAGCGCTCTTGTCTTTTCGTTCATATTGTTGAAATCGACAAGGTTCAGGCTGCCTGTCGGGCAGATCGACACGCAGGCGGTTTCAAGGCCCTGTTCGATCCTGTGCCGGCAGAGCGAGCACTTATCCACAAATCCTTCGGGATGCACGTAACGGGCATCGTAGGGGCATGCCGCCATACAGGCCTTGCAGCCGGTGCAGAGCGACCGGTTGATCTGTACCGTGCCGTTTTCGTCATAGTGCGACGCTCTCGTCGGGCAGTACGTGACGCACGGGGCGTTGTCGCAGTGCTGGCAGCGCTCCGAGCGGTTTTCCATGGTCAGTTTAGGATATTCTCCACCCGACTCCTGAACAACCCAGTCGCGACAGTACCCTTCGGGCACGCTGTTCTCCTGCTTGCAGGCATAGACACAGGCCGAACAGCCGACACATACCCTGGTGTCGATAACCATTCCGTAATTTTTCTTGTTGCTCACGCTTTACGCCTCCTTGATGAATGTCACAAAATTGTTCTGGAACCCGACCGCGCCCATCGCCGGGTCTATTTCGGTTTTCGATATAAGCTGGTTGTGCGATGCTCCCCGTTTGTGGGCCCAGGTGAGCTTGGCTGAAGTATGGCCGAACCCGTGAACCATGTAAACCGCATCGGTGCGGATGCGCTGGGTCACCTTCACTTTGACCGGAAACTCGGAAACCACTCCTTCCTGGTTTTTCAGGTGTACGTATTCGCCGTTCTCAAGGCTGTGTTTTTCCGCGATGCGGTTGTTCACCCAGACCTCGTTCTCTTTTGCTGTTGCAAGGTCGCCGAGGAAGCGGTTGTTTGCCGTACGACCGAAAGTCAGCATGGGTTTGCGTCCCGTCAGCATCCGGTAGAAGCCGCTCGGCGGCTCGGGATGCGGAGTGTATCTCGGAACGGCATCGAATCCTCCAGCCTCGAGCCGGGCCGAAGCCAGCTCGACCTTGCCGCTCGGGGTTTTCAGATTGAGCGCTTCACCCGGTTTGCGGTAGAGATCGGTTTCAGGCATAACCAGCACCCCTTTTTTCCTGATTTCGGCAAGGGAACTGCCTACCAGTTTGAGTTTTTTGTCGAGCCCTTTTTCAACGCTCGGCGGGAAAGCTCCGTGAATGCCCCACTTCTCGGTAATCATCTTCGCGATCTGGTTGCCCGGCTTCGAATCGAACATGGGAGGTACGGCGGGCTGACGAAGCGCTACAAACGGGGTACGGAAGGCTCGGCCGTTATCGAGATCGTCATACCGTTCAAGATAGGTACACTCAGGCAGCACGACATCGGCATAGCCGGTAACCTCGGAAGGCAGCACATCCACGGCGACCACGAACTCAGCCTTCTTCATGGCTTCGATGGCCTTGTCCCGGCCGAGAGTCATGGTTTCGGGCAGGTTTACGCCGTAGATCAGAAGTCCCTTTATCTCGCCCGAAATGGCCTGCTGCACGATTTCATGCGAGGCTATGGTGTTGGACGGTTCGTCATCCGGGAAGAAGGGATATTTGCTGTGTACCTCTTTTTCATAGGCAGGGTGCTCATGAGCCGGAGGCGGCTGTACAAGCGGGAACTTCTGGAAGGCAACCACGCCACCGGGCATCTTGAAATTGCCGACCAGCGCATTGAGAATATGGATGGCCCGGATCCGTTGCAGGGCGTCGCCGTACCAGTTGGTGCGACGTCCGGTGTGCACGAAGGCCGCCGGTGCATGGAAAGCGTATTCACGGGCAACAGTACGAATATCGTCTGCAGGAATGTCGGTTATTTCCGAAACCTTTTCCGGGGTCATCTCCTTTACCGAATTCCATAGTTCGTCGAATCCGACGGTGTGGGCCTCGACGAACGTCTTGTCATACAGGTTTTCGCTGATGAGTACATGCATGAGCCCCTGCATCATGGCGATATCGGTAGCCGGTTTGATAGGCAGCCAGTGCTCGGCCTTTCCTGCCAGTGTCGAGAACCGGGGATCGAACACCACTATTTTCGCTCCGTTGCGAATGCCTTCGGAGATCTCCTGCACCGCGGTGTTGTGCATGTTCTCGCCGAAGTGGGTGCCGAAGAATACCATGTATTTGCTGTTCTTCATATCGAACCCTTCAGGCGTATCGCTCGGGTAGCCGTAGGTCAGCACCGTTGCCTGGCGGGCCGGGCCGCAGCAGAGGTCGTAGGATGGTTTTGCGTATTTGTTGACGCCGATCTGGGAGAACATGTTCTTGAAGAATGATACGCCGTAGCCGTGGTGCAGCATGGCAAGTGCTCCGGGTCCGTACTGCTCTTTAATGCCGTAGAGCTTTTCGGCGACAAGCGTGATGGCCTCGTCCCAGGTCGCCTTCCGGTAGAACTGCCTTCCGTCTTTCGTTTCGCGGATCAGCGGATGGGCAAGGCGGTCGGGATCGTAGAGCAGCCCGGTACCTCCGGTGCCTCTCGGGCAGAGTTTTCCCTGGCTGAGAGGATGGTGATCCGATCCGGTGATCTTGTAAACCTTGCCGTCCCGGACATGCGCGGCGATGCCGCACCGCCAGAAGCAGTGTTCGCAGAATGAATAGACCACCTTGCTTCCTTCATCCCCGGCCGCAGAGTCCGCCCCGGAAAAAGCCTGTGCGGCTCCTGCGGACAATGCGGTGGATCCGGCAAGGAAAATCGACGATATCTTTATGAAGTCCCGGCGGCTGATGTTCTGGCCTTGGCTCATATGACAGGCTCCTTACTGAGTGTTGATAGAAATACTGGAACTGTGCAGTTACTGTTTTTTTCGGCTTTCCGCCCTCTGCCGGAGAAATTCGTCAGCATCTTCCGGTGCCATG
>JAAXXP010000048.1 GCA_013334435.1 Chlorobiaceae bacterium
TTTCCGGGTCTTCGGCACCGGCCGGGCGTCGGGGGCCGGATAGCCGAGGGGAGTGAAGGCGAAAATCGCTTCGTCGTCCGTAAGCCCGAGTGCCTGGTAGAGGATGTCGCGGTCGAAGGCGGCGATCCAGCAGCTGCCCACCCCTTCCCATGCCGCGGCAAGGATCATGTGGTCCATGGCGATGGCCAGGTCGGTCTCAAGCGAGCTGTAGCCGTCCTTCCGGCGCACCCACGCTTCGCTGCGCCGGCCTTTCACGATGAGCAGATGGGGCGCGCTTTGTATCCAGTCGCGCGGGTAGCAGGGGTAGATCTTTTCAAGCATTCCGGGGGAGCTGACCACGATGAAGCTCCATGGCTGCAGGTTCTTTCCCGAGGGAGCGAGCCTTCCGGCATCGAGGATCCGCTTCATCACATCTTCCGGAAGCGGCCGGTGCTTCTCGAAGCTGCGGATGCTGCACCGCTCCGCCGCCAGCCTGTGAAAACTCATCGGGCGGGTGTTTTCATGCGTGATGGACATGGCCGAAATCCTTTGCTATGCAGTGAAACATCCTGTTGGTCGCCGTCTGCATGATCATCGACATGCCGGCGTTGGTCATGGCGCGGATAATCTGTTCGGGGATGATGCGGAATGCCGGATAGAGCACGAACCGTACATCGATTTTCAGGTCGAAATGCACCCTTGTTTTGTCCGTCTCCATCGGGCGGACATCCATGTCGGCAAAGGCCTTGCCTTCGAAGAGGTAGTTTTTCGGGTCGTCGACCGGCTGCGAGGGCGGATGGTGGTGCCAGCGGATTTTCTTGCCTACCGTGTAGAGGTGAATCATCTCCTCGGTCAGTTCGTCGGGATCGGTTCCTTCGAGATGCTCGGGCAGTTCCACCAGCAGCTCTTCGGACTGCTCGACATAAAAGATCACGTCGAAAGGGTTGTTCTGGGGATCGGTGACCCTGAAATGCCACCGGAAGATGTTCTCTTCGGCGGTCTTTTCGACCTTGTGGCAGAAGGGATTGAAGCCGAGAATCTTCGACTGGTCGGAGAGGTAGCTGACCGTACGGTCGAACTCCCCGTGAAAAATCCATTCACCTCTGCTTTTGCCTGTGGCTTCCATTTCCATTACCGGTGCTCTCCCTCTGCGGCGCGTTCGACGGCCGTTTTCCTCTCTGTAGTTGTTTCTGGCTGATTCATGCAGGGAGGGGGTTCCCTGATTTATAAATATAACGACAATAGCGCAATAATATATCCCGGTAAAATATTTCAGGTGCGCCCGGCCGGTTTCCTCAGATCATTTCCGCCTGCAGGCGCGCGGTCTGGTCGTGCAGCTTCAGGGCTTCGATGATGTCGCCGATCTCCCCCTGCATGATCTGCGGCAGCGCATGGCTGGTGAATCCGATCCGATGGTCGGTCACCCGCGACTGGGGATAGTTGTAGGTTCTGATTTTTGCGCTCCTGTCGCCGGTGGTTACCATCGACCGGCGCAGGTCGGCGCGCTGCTGCTGCTGTTCGGCAAGCTGGATGTCGTAGAGTTTCGTGCGGAGCATGGTCATGGCCCGCTCCTTGTTCTGCAGCTGCGAACGCTCCTCCTGGCAGGCGGCAACAATGCCGGTGGGCAGGTGGGTGATTCTGACGGCGGTCTCGACCTTGTTGACGTTCTGGCCCCCCTTGCCGCCGCTCCGGTAGGTGTCGAAGCGCAGGTCGTCGCGGCGGATCTCCACATCGACCTCTTCGGCTTCGGGCAGAACCGCCACGCTGGCTGCCGAGGTATGAATGCGACCCTGGGTTTCGGTGTCGGGAACCCGCTGCACCCGGTGGACGCCGCTTTCGTATTTCATGGTCGCGAACACGTCATGGCCGCTGACTTCGAGCGTCACCTCGCGGAACCCGCCGGGCACGGAGCTCTCGGTATAGTCGAGTACGACGCATTTCCAGCCCTGCCGCTCGGCATAGCGCTGGTACATGCGAAGGAGATCCGCGGCAAACAGCGCAGCTTCGTCCCCTCCGGTTCCGGCCCGGATTTCGATGATCACGTTTCGGGAATCGGCTTCGTCTTTCGGAAGCAGGAGCACCTTCAGCTGCTGTTCGAGCAGGGGGAGCTGCTCCTGCAGGTCGCCTATTTCCGCCTGGACGAGATCCCGCATCTGGGGGTCGTTTTCGCTGGCGAGCAGTTCACGCGACTCCTCGAGCTGCTTTCGGGCAAGGCTGTACCGGTCGAAAGCGTGAACGATCTCGCGCAGGTCGCTGTACTCCTTGTTGAGCTTTCTGAAGCGGTTCTGGTCGGATGCGGCAGCCGGGTCGGCCAGCTGCTGCTCGAGATCGAGATGCTTTTCCTTGATGGCCTGCAGTTTGTCAAACATGGTTGTTTATTCTCCCGCCCTCTCTTGCGTTTTCGGTTCAGGGGTTGATGATGTCGTTCAGGAGAATGTAGCCGAAGAGCGTCAGAAGCAGCGCCATGCCGACCTGCTGAATGCGCATTTTCACCTCGAAAGGTATTTCGCGGCGGATGATTCCCTCGATGGCGTTCATCACGAACTGGCCGCCGTCGAGCGCCGGAACGGGCAGGATGTTGATGATTGCCAGCGATATGGAGAGCACGGCCAGAAAGTAGAGGAAGCTGAGCGGGCCCTGCTCGGCGCTGCGCCCGGCGATTTTTGCGATTTTCACCGGTCCTCCCAGCGATTTGCGGAAGTCCTCCTGCCCGGTGAAGATTCGTGCGAATCCCTGTACGGTCATGGCGCTCATTTTCCAGGTCTGCATGGTGCCGCTGGCGATCGACTGGAAAACGTTCAGGCTTATGCGTTCGGTATCGAGGGTCTGGCGGAGCGCGATGCCTATTTTTCCCGCAGGAGTCGGTACGACTTCGGTTACGACGCTGCGACCCGAAGCGAGAATCTTTTTCGGATCGGTGGTTTTGCCGGGAACCGGTTCAAGGTATTTCCAGGTGATGGAGAGCGGTTTTCCCGCATGTGCGGAGATGATGGAAACCACCTCGCTCCAGTCCGAAACCGGTTTGCCGTCGATGGCTGTGATGAGCGCTCCCGGCTTTATGCCGGCTTTTGCCGCCGGATCGTTTGCAAGCACGTCGTCGATAACCGGAGGCATGACCGGCCGAATGCCGAGCGCCTGGTTTTCGTTAAGCTTCGAAAGGATGTTTGACGGCGCGGAGATGGTCAGGCGTCTGCCGTCGCGAAGCACGGTGTAGCTCAGCGACGGGGCGGTGAACGATGCGGGATCGAGCGCCTCCTCCCAGCTTTCGACCGCTCTGCCGTTGACTGCCGCCAGTCGGTCGCCCGTCTCCATGCCCATGGATGCGAAGACGGAACCCTTTTCGATATAGACCGGGTTGTCGACCGTGGTTCTCGATTCTCCGAGCACGAGAGTCACGCCGATAAAGATTGCGGCGGCAAGCACCAGGTTCATGAATACGCCGCCGGCAAGCACGATCAGGCGCTGCCAGACCGGTTTCGCCCTGAACTCCCAGGGTTCGGGTTCCGACGCCTGGTATGCGGTATCGAGGCTCTCGTCCACCATTCCGGCGATCTTGACGTAGCCGCCGAGCGGGAACACCCCGACGCCGTACTCCGTTTCCCCGATTTTCTTTCTCCAGAGCCTGAGGTTGAAGAAGTCGAAACCGATATAGAATTTATCGACCCTCATGCCGAAAAGCTTCGCCGTAAGAAAGTGCCCCAGTTCATGCACGGTGACCAGAATGAATATGGCTACAATGAAAAAAAATGTGGTGTTCAGGACGTCCATAGTCTATCAATCGTTTCTGGGCATCTCTGTGTATCTGCTTCTGAGCACGATTGCTTCAGGCGACAATAGTACAGCGATGCCGTTTTGTAATAAAAGGGGCGCCCCGTCTGTGCGGGGCACCGGAACATAATCATGATTCACCGGTTATCGTCCGGGGTTTCTAGCCGATGATCTTTTTTGCGGTTTCACGGGCCCAGCGGTCGGCCTGCAGGTATTCGTCGAGTTCGACCGGCAGGAAGGCTTCATGGGCCTGCATGGTTTTGTCGACCGTTTCGGCGATGGCGGTAAAGCCGATTTTTTTATCGAGAAACGCCGCAACGGCGATTTCGTTTGCGGCATTCAGCACGGCCGGGTAGGTGCGTCCCGCCTTGAGGGCGTCGAACGCCAGGCGCAGCGCGGGGAACCGCTCCATGTCTGGTTCCTCGAAGGTCAGGGTGCCGATTTTTGCCAGGTCGAGCCTGCCGATGCCTGTTCCGCAGCGTTCCGGCCAGGCCAGGGCATAGGCGATCGGCGCGCGCATGTCCGGCACGCCCATCTGTGCGATCACGCATCCGTCGATATACTCGACCATCGAGTGGATGATGCTCTGCGGATGCACAACCACGCCGATCTTTTCTGCCGGCATGTTGAAAAGCCAGTGCGCCTCGATAACCTCGAGACCCTTGTTCATGAGCGTTGCCGAATCGATGGTGATTTTTGCGCCCATCGTCCACTGCGGATGCTTGAGCGCCTGTTCGGGGCCGGCAAGCTTCAGCTCTTCGGCAGGAGTTTTGCGGAACGGACCGCCGGAAGCCGTCAGGATGATGCGCTCGATATCCTCGGTGCGGTGACCGGCAAGGGACTGGAAGATCGCGGAGTGCTCGCTGTCGACCGGAAGCAGCTGGACGTTGTGCTTTTTTACCAGATCGGAGACAAGCTGTCCGGCAACGACAAGGGTTTCCTTGTTGGCCAGGGCGATATGCTTGCCGGCCTTGATTGCGCTGACGGTCGGCACCAGCCCGGCTGCGCCGACAATAGCGGAAACAACCATATCCGAACCTTCGGCGGCGGCAACGGTTGCTGCTCCTTCGATGCCGTGAAAGATTTCCGGCTTGTGGTCCCCGAGGAGATCGCGAAGTTTCGCTGCTGCCGCTTCATCCCGTACCGAAACCACCTCTGGCCTGAATTCACTGATCTGTTCGGCCAGAAGACCGACATCGTGGCCTTCCGCAAGACCGGTAATCGTGAACTTGTCGGGGTGCTGCCTCACAACATCGATAGTGCTGAGTCCGATTGAGCCGGTACTTCCGAGGATGGATAATGATTTCATGGTTTTTTTTAAGATGTTTCCGGATTTTCGGTTACAATGCCGGCCTGAATTTATGCTTTTTCATAAAGGCTTACAAATCGGGCCGGGTTTCACCTTCCTGCCGACCGGGTTTTCTTTTTGCATTGAAAGAAAAATATCGTATAATAGTGCCCCTCAAGCGGGTTCCTAGCTCAGCTGGTTAGAGCGACTGGTTTACACCCAGTAGGTCGGGGGTTCGAATCCCTCGGGACCCACCCCAATCATGGATCGAAAAGGCAGGCCAAGACCTGCCTTTTTGCGTTCAGCCGCCCCGTTTCCGCCCGTAAGTTCAGAAAATAACCGAGAACCCTTCCGGTGGAGCGCCAGGCGGGAGTTCCCTTTTCCTGATTCCGCGAACCTGTGCCCTCGCAGGGCCGGTTCCGGCCCGTTTTATCAGCTCTTCGATCAGGCTCTCCGGTCCTTCGGCTTCTATTTCCACGGTTCCGTCGGCGAGGTTTCTCACCCAGCCCGCAAGATGCAGCTCTTTTGCCGAACGTTCGATGAACATTCTGAACCCTACCCCCTGCACAAGTCCGGAAACGACAAGATGTACTTTTCTGGTCATCGCTGTCGAACGGTTCTCAGTTTTCAGGCGGGCGTTTTTCTTTCAGCCGTGCTACGGCGGCTTCAAGTTCCTGCCGTTCGGTTTCGCTCATGTCGCTTTTTTCCTGCTCTTCCGGGGATTCATGAACGGCCCCGTTGCCGCTGCAGTCCGTATGCAGATGGGAGGGGTAACTGCCCTCGGGCCTTTTGCCGAGGATCTCCTCGATCTGGCAGTACTGCAGCATCTCTTTGCCGAGCAGCTCTTTTGCAAGGGCCTCGAGCTTGTCCCGGTTGGTGGTGAGCAGGTCGGTAACGCGCTGGCGGGCCTGCTCGACAATTGCGTTGACCTCGCTGTCGATCAGCCGGGCGGTATCTTCGCTGTATCTTCTGTCGATGCCGGGGCCTCCGGAGTAGGGGTTGTTGCTCTCGTAGTAGGAGAGGTTGCCGATCCGGTCGCTCATGCCGTATACCAGCACCATGTTGTAGGCTATGCCGGTGATTTTTTCGAGGTCGTTCTGGGCGCCGGTCGAGATTTCACTGAAGATGATCTGTTCGGCAATGCGTCCTCCGAGCAGACCGCAGATGCGCGCGAAGAGCTCGCTCTTCGTCATGAGGTAACGGTCCTCGAGCGGGATGTTCATGGTGTAGCCCAGCGCGCTCATGCCTCGGGGCACGATCGATATTTTCTGCACGGGGTCGTTTTCCGGCATCATCCAGCTCACGATGGCGTGGCCGGCCTCGTGGTAGGCCACGATCTGTCGCTCGCGAGGATTGATGACCTTGTTTTTCTTTTCAAGTCCTGCGACAACCCGTTCGATGGCATCTTCGAAGTCTTTCATTTCGATGCTCTGCTTCTCACGCCGCGAGGCCAGCAGGGCGGCTTCGTTGGCGGCATTGGCTATTTCCGCTCCGGCGAATCCGGGGGTCTGCGATGCGAGGGCTTTCAGGTTCACGTCGGGAGCGAGCGACAGGTTCTTGGTGTGCACCTTGAAAATATCGATGCGCCCTTTCAGGTCGGGCTTGTCTACCATGATCTGCCGGTCGAAGCGGCCTGGGCGCAGCAGCGCCGAATCGAGTACGTCAGGGCGGTTGGTTGCCGCCATGAGAATGACACCCTTGTCGGTCGCAAAGCCGTCCATCTCCACCAGAAGCTGGTTGAGCGTGTTCTCGCGTTCGTCGTTGGCGCCCATCATGGCGCCTTTGCCACGGCTTCGGCCAACGGCGTCGATCTCGTCGATAAAGATGATACAGGGAGCTTTTTCCTTGGCCTGGCGGAACAGGTCGCGTACCCTTGCGGCACCGACGCCCACGAACATTTCCACAAAGTCGGAGCCGCTGATGCTGAAGAACGGCACTTCGGCCTCGCCGGCGACGGCTTTTGCCAGAAGGGTCTTCCCTGTACCCGGAGGGCCTACCAGCAGCACTCCCTTGGGCAGCTTGCCTCCCAGTTTCGTGTACTTTTTCGGGTCCTTGAGGAAATCGACGACCTCCATGACTTCGGCTTTCGCTTCGTCGAGGCCGGCCACATCCTTGAAGGTGATGCGGGTGTGTTCGTCGAGGTTTTCGTAGAGAGCCGCCTTGTTCTTGCTGATGTTCATGAACTGCGAACCCGGTCCGCCCATGCGGCGGAAAACGAAGAAATAGATGCCGATCAGAAGGGCGAAGGGGAGGATCCACTGCAGCAGTTCACCCAGCCAGGTGTTGCTCGGCATGCCCTGATATTTTATTCCCTTGCTTTCGAGCAGCTCGACAAGCTGCTCGTCGCGGACGGGCGTAACGAAAAGCTCTCCGGACTTGTCCGATGAACCGGGCAGAAGCATTTCCGGCTTTTCCCTGGAGGGTTCGGGTGCGGGAACGGCGCTTTTCGCGTCGGGTTTCAGCTTGATGTAGATTCTCTCCGGAGAGATTTTTACCGATTCAAGCTTGTTCTCTGCAATATATTTGCGGAAGGTGCTGTATGGGATTTCCACCGATGAGCCGGACCAGAAAAAAGCGAGCTGGATGCCTATCAGCAGCAGAATCACCATCACATAGTACAGTATGGAGAATTTGGGGCGTCGTTCGTTGTTTTCCGGTTCGTTTCTGTATGGATTTGAAGGTTTGAACAGGTTCTTTGCCATTAATCGTCAATCATGGTTATAATAAACAGGGCTCGGTGTGCGGCAGCCGTATCGGGTTGTTTCAGTCAGTTAATTTACGGGATTCTTCCATTTAATGAAGCATACCGTAAAAAACATATTGATATATTACCCGAACGTACAATGTCCGTCAGGGGCTATAAGTTTCAGGCCTGCCCGTGGACGGGGGCCTTGAGCGGTCGGCATGGGCAAAACGGACAAGGAAACCAATTTTTTCATGTGAAGCAAACGGAGAAAGGCGAAATGAGTGCTGCGCGTCAGAAAGCAAACCGGAGGATATCGTCAACGAAGTCTCTCCTGTGTGTCGGCCTCGACAGCGATCCCGAGAAAATTCCGGGGGTGTTCTCCCGCATGGCCGACCCGGTGCAGGCATTCAACCGTTCCGTGATCAGGGCAACCAGAGAGTCTGCCGTAGCCTACAAGATCAATACGGCGTTTTATGAGGCTCGGGGCATCCAGGGGCTTCGAGACATGGAGCATACTCTCGGCGAGATACCTGCGGAGTGCATGACCATCGCCGACGCCAAGAGGGCGGATATCGGCAATACCAGCAGAAAATATGCCCAGGCATTTTTTGAACACTGGCCTTTCGATGCCGTTACGGTTGCGCCTTATATGGGCTTCGACTCCCTTGAACCCTTTTTTTCCTATACCGAAAAGCTTGTTTTCGTGCTCTGCCTCACTTCGAACGAGGGCTCCCGCGATTTCGAGGAGCAGCGGCTGCACGACGGCAGGCCACTGTACGAGGCCGTGCTTGAGAAGGTCGGACTGTGGCAGCAGGCAGGCAACGCCGGTGTGGTGGTCGGCGCCACCAAAAGCGGTCTGCTTGGCGAGCTGCGCCGTCGTGCGCCCGGTCTTTTTTTTCTTATCCCCGGGGTCGGCGCCCAGGGGGGCTCGCTTGAGGATGCCGTGCGTGAAGGCGTCGATGCGGCCAGGGAGAGCGCCGTTATCAATGTGAGCCGCAGCCTCATCTATCCTGCCGGATCCTTCGAATCCGTCGAAGAGTATGAAGCCGCGGTCGCCCTGGAGGCGCGAACCCTGCACGACGCCATGAAAAGGGCTCTGGAGTAACGAGGATGACAGGGATTGCGTATTCCTTATATTGATTATATTGATTTTACATTTTTTCTTTCGTCCCGCGTCCCTGTCGCGTGACGGAAAATCCCAGGCGGTCTTACATCTATTAAACTGAATTTTTATGTGTGGAATTGTTGGCTATATCGGCAAAAGAGAGGCTGCTCCGCTGCTGCTGAACGGACTGCGGCGTCTGGAATACCGGGGTTACGATTCGGCAGGTATTGCCGTGCTCAACGGCAGGCTCTCTGTCGTCAAGCAGAAGGGAAGCGTAGGTGATCTTGAAATTGCGCTGCAGGACAGCGCCGATCTGCTCAGCGGGGCGACGGTGGGTATTGCGCACACCCGGTGGGCGACCCACGGCGATCCCAGCGACCGCAACGCCCATCCCCATCTCAACAATGCCGGCGATATAGCGCTGATCCATAACGGGATTATCGAGAACCACGCGGTGCTTCGCCTCGAATTGTCCTCTCACGGCTACACGTTCAACAGTGCTACCGATACCGAGGTGCTGGTGCATCTTATCGACCGCATGTGGAAGGATGAACCTTCACTGAACCTCGAGGGGGCGGTGCGCCGCGCGCTGCGGCATGTCGAAGGCGCATACGGAATCTGCGTGATTTCGTCCCGGGAGCCGGGAACGCTGGTCGTTGCCCGCAAGGGAAGTCCATTGGTGCTCGGGCTTGGCGACGACGAGTTTTTTGTTGCTTCCGATGCCGCCCCGATTGTCGAGCATACCCGCAAGGTGGTCTACCTCGGCGACGGGGAGATGGCGGTCGTGACGGCCGAGGGATATACGGTCAAGACCATCGAGAACATCGAGACCGAGAAGCTCATTACCGAACTCGATTTCGAGCTTGGCGAAATAGAGAAGGGCGGATTCGAGCATTTCATGCTCAAGGAGATATTCGAGCAGCCCGACGTCATGCACGATGTCATGAGGGGGCGCGTGCGTCTTGAGGAAGGAAGGGTGCGGCTCGGGGGTATCGAGGACTATCTCGACCGCCTCAAGCAGGCCAGGCGTATTGTCATCTGCGCCTGCGGCACCAGCTGGCATGCCGCTCTTATCGGCGAATATCTTATCGAGGAGTTCGCCCGCATTCCCGTAGAGGTCGATTACGCTTCCGAGTTCCGCTATCGCAACCCAATCGTCGGCACCGACGACGTGGTCATCGTCATCTCCCAGTCGGGTGAAACCGCCGACACGCTTGCCGCGCTTCGCGCCGCGAAAGAAAAGGGCGCTCTCGTCATGGGCATCTGCAACGTCGTGGGTTCAACCATTGCCCGCGAGACCCTGTGCGGCATGTACACCCATGCGGGTCCCGAAGTCGGTGTTGCATCGACCAAGGCGTTTACCGCCCAGGTGATCGTACTCTATATGCTTGCCCTCGCGCTCAGCAAGGGGCGGACCATTTCGCACGACGAGATCGCCCTGAATCTCAGGGAGCTGACGCGCGTGCCTGAAAAAGCCGCCCGGATCCTTGAACTCGACAGCCAGATCAAATCGATAGCCGAAATCTTCAAGGATGCAAAAAACTTTCTGTACCTCGGTCGCGGCTACAATTTTCCTGTCGCGCTCGAAGGAGCCCTGAAGCTCAAGGAGATCTCCTATATCCATGCCGAAGGATACCCCGCTGCGGAGATGAAGCATGGTCCGATCGCGCTGATCGACGAAGACATGCCGGTCATTTTCATCGCCACCAGAGACAGCACCTACACCAAGATTCTCAGCAATATCGAAGAGGTGCGGAGCCGCAAAGGCCGGGTTATAGCCATCGCCAATGACGGAGACAAGGAGATCAGCAGCCTTGCCGAGCATGTCATCTACATTCCGCAGGCGACCGGGCCGATCATGCCGCTGCTGACGGTCATTCCGCTGCAGCTGCTTGCCTACCATATCGCGACGCTCAGGGGGTGCAATGTCGACCGTCCCCGCAATCTTGCCAAATCGGTTACGGTGGAATAGTCTTTAAAGGAGCAAACGCATGGATCTTCATCAGGACGCCCGTTTTGCGGGCGTACTCTCCGACCTGGATCGCATTGCCCGCGAGCTGGTCGATACGGGGAGGCTGGCTGCCATCGCCGGAACCGCCGGGAGCGGCGTCGTCATCGAATTCGGCATGTACGGAGAGGGTAAAGAGGCGGAACCGAGCATTCTCATCAACATCACTTCGCAGGAAGAGTTCGACGGCGACGAATGCCTGCTGGACGATTTCGAGGATTATGTGATCAGCCGTCTCGAGGTTGCCTCCCGTGACTGGTCGCAGGAAGTGACCGGTCTCCTGGGAGACGACCGGCCGATTGTGCTGCTCATCAATGGAGAAGAGTGCTGAGGGGTTCCTTTAAAAAGTTATTGCCCGCCCGAATTGCTGCGTCGGTCGGTGTTTGGCATCCTGATATACCCTTTTACTCCGGTTTCTGCGCTCCCTCAGCATTTTCCTTTGATCGATCGTCACCCGTTTCAGATATGTCCTGATGCTGATGCCCGCCTTTCGATGCCGTAACGGGAATTATTACCGGTAATTGACAGTTCAAAAAGGTTTTAAGACAGGTATAATCTCGTCGTGGGATTGCCGGACATCACAAAATCCTGATTGCGTTATGGAAGGTCATATTGTCATTACCGGGGCAACCGGGGTAATCGGCGCCGAGCTTGCCCGCAGGCTGATCACCCGGGGGGAAAAGGTCGTTCTGCTTGTCCGCTCGACGGCAGCTGCACAGGCGAAGGTTCCCGGAGCGGCGGCTTACGTGCACTGGGACGCAGGTCTGGCTTCGGGCGACTGGGTTTCCTCCGTTGATGGCGCCGGAGCGGTCATTCATCTTGCCGGAAAACCGCTGCTTGAAGCCCGGTGGACCGAGGAGCACAAGAAGGAGTGCTACAATTCGCGCATCGAGAGTACGAAAAACATGGTTGTGGCGATCGCTCTGGCGAAGCGGAAACCGGAGGTATTCATTTCGGCTTCGGCTATCGGATATTACGGTTCGTTCGAAGAGTGTTCCGATACGGCTGAACTCGACGAATCGGCCCCTGAAGGTCGCGACTTTCTGGCGGAAATCTGCGTAGACTGGGAAAAAGCCGCGATTCCGGCGGCAGGATACGGTGTCCGTCTTGTTCTGCTCCGTACCGGAATCGTGCTTTCCACGAAGGGGGGCATGCTGCAGAAAATGATCACCCCGTTCAGCTTCTTTATCGGCGGTCCGGTCGGCTCCGGCCGCCAGTGCCTCTCATGGATACATCTCGACGACGAGATAAACTGCATTCTGGCAATCCTCGACGACTCCCGTTATCAGGGCGCCGTCAATGCCGTGGCCCCGCAGCCGGCGACCATGAACGATTTCGCCCGGGAGCTTGGCCATGTGATGGGACGTCCTTCGCTGATTCCTGTGCCGAAAATCGCCGTGCAGCTCCTGATGGGCGAGGGTGCAGATTATGCCGTCAAAGGCCAGAGGGTCGTGCCCCGAGCGCTTGAACGCAATGGCTTCGTGTTCCGGCACCCCGATCTCGGTCCGGCTCTCGGGGATCTTGTTGCCAATGAGAGCTAACGGTGCTTTTCACCGATCCGTTTCAGGGCGCCCGATGCCTGCTTTCTGATGCGGGCCAGAGCTTGTGGCGCTCATGAATCCTCAACACAAAACAACAGAAAAAGGAGAACATTATGGGAACCAGAGGACGTGCGATTGTAGGGGAACATCTTCCCCGCGTACTTGAACTCCTCAACAAGGCGTTTGCCGACGAATGGCTGGCCTACTACCAGTACTGGCTGGGCTCGAAGGTGGTGCAGGGCCCTATGAAAGATGCGGTTATCGCCGAGCTGCTGCAGCATGCCGCCGATGAACTGCGCCATGCCGACATGGTGACCACCAGGATCATCCAGCTCGGGGGCACTCCGGTAACCAGCCCCCGGGAATGGTTCACCTGGTCGAACTGCGGCTACGATGCTCCGGACGATCCGTTCGTGAAAAAAATTCTCGAGCAGAACATTGCCGGAGAGCAGTGCGCCATCAATGTCTATAACAGTATTATTCAGGAAATAGGAATGAAGGACCCGGTGACCTACAATCTGGCGGTTCAGATACTGCAGGATGAAGTGGAGCATGAAGAGGATCTCCAGTCGCTTCTCGAGGATGTCGGCATTATCCTCGGCAAATAAAGCTTTCGGTTGACCGGAAAAAAACAGCCGGGCAGAAAACGCTGTCCGGCTGCCGGTAAAACCCCTCTGAAGGATAGATCAGTAACGGTCTCTTCTTGCCGGGCGCTCTTCGCGGGGCCTGGCTTCATTGACCTTTATGGTACGGCCTTTAAGATCCTTGTCGTTCATGGATTCGATAGCTTCACGAGCTTCGCTGTCATTCGGCATGTCAACAAACCCAAACCCTTTCGAGCGGCCTGAAAACTTGTCGGTGATGATGTTGGAGCTGTCTACCTGTCCGAACTGGGAAAATACATCACGCAGATCGTCTTCGGTAACGGAGTAGGGTAAATTGCCAATGTAGATGTTCATTGTTAGTCTCTAGTAAACATGTGCATTGCTAGGAAAAGAAACGCAGACAAATAACCAAGGCACAAATTACTTGCACGCGATCAGCCAACCATTGGCTAATTAATGCTCTAATTTACCGCAATTAGCAATGCTTTTCAAAAATAAAAAAGCCGGCAGTATGTGGAAATTTGAGTATTAACAGGTAAAATCGGCATTTGTTCTGTTTTTTCCGTGAAAAAAAATGCGCGCTTTTCCTTTTTCCTGTCAGTTTTCCTTCTGTTTCACGCGCACCATCCACCCCCTTTTTTCCCTCTCTTTCCGGGTATCATTGCTTCAAATCGCTGATTTTCTACTTTTTTGTTATAAAATTCGACGATTTTTTGTTTTGAGTTTAAATATTTACTACTTTCATGTAGTAAAGTTTAAATATTAAGGTTTTCCGTAATTCTAAACCATCAGGTTATGACGAAAAAGTTTTCGTATCCATTGCTGCTGCTTGCAGCGGCAATGCTGTTCAGCGGCACGGCATGGGGAGCTGAAGAGGTTGTCACCGACACCGGCACCACCTCCTGGATGCTCACCTCCACTGCACTG
>JAAXXP010000049.1:0-2856 GCA_013334435.1 Chlorobiaceae bacterium
GAGGCGTAGTGGCGCAGGCTGGTGACCAGCACGCTGGCGTCGTGCAGCTTGTCGAGCCCTTCGACCATGCCGCTCATGAGCCGGAGCAGCCCTTCGATCCCCTCGCCCTGCTTTGCCGAGACACCCGCGACATCGCAGCAGGTCTCTTCCTGCAGCGTGCTGATGCGCAATGCGCTTTCAGCGGAGAGGTCGGTCTTGTTGGCTATGACGATGAGTTTTGCCCGGTTGTAGGTGTCGCGGAACTCCCTGATCACCTCCGCCTCCTTCAGCCAGTCCGGCTGGCTCAGGTCGAGCATGTAGAGGATCAGGTCGGCCTCGCCGATCTTTTTGTAGCTCCTGCCGACTCCCTCCCGCTCGATCTCCTCGGCGGCTTCGCGCAGCCCGGCGGTATCGGTAAGGCGGAACATGGTCTTTTCGTGCACGAAACACTCCTCGATGTAGTCGCGCGTGGTGCCGGGCATATGGCTCACGATAGCCCGCTCCTCGCCGAGCAGGGTGTTGAGCAGGGTGGATTTGCCCGCATTGGGCTTGCCGACGATCACCGTAGCCACCCCTTCGCTGAGCAGACGGCCGTGCCGGTAGGAGTCCACGAGTTTCTGTACCTCGTCCTGCAGCTGCCCGAGCTGCAGCCTCAGCTCGCCGCGGCTCTGGAACTCCACCTCCTCCTCGCTGAAGTCCAGTTCGAGTTCGAGCAGGGCGCAGGACTCCAGCAGTCTCTGGCGCAACTGTTCGAGCTTCATGGACAGATTGCCCTGCATCTGGTTCACCGCCGTCCGGTATGCCGATTCCGATCGGGCGTGAATCATCTCTCCGATGGCCTCGGCCTGCAGAAGGTCTATGCGCCCGTTAAGAAAGGCCCTGCGGGTGAACTCGCCGGGCTCGGCCAGACGGCACCCTGCATTGCAGAACGCCTGCAGCATGTGCCTGACAACCACAGGCCCGCCGTGGCAGCTGAACTCCACCATATCCTCCCTGGTATAGGAGTTCGGCGAGCGGAACACCAGGGCAACCACCTCGTCGACAAGTTCTTCGCGCTCGTACACCCGGCCGAAATGGGCCGTAAAGCCCTTCGACTCACGGAGCTGAAAGTCGGGATGGCCGGATTTTCTGAAAAGCCGCTGTGCGATGTCGAGCACGCCTCTGCCGCTGATGCGGATGACGGCGAGCGCTCCTACTCCTACAGGCGTTGCTATGGCTGCTATGGGCTCTTCCTGGATGACGACTTGCTGCTGATGGTCTGGCATGGGTGCGTTATAGTGGATGATGACGAGGGTTACAGCGGACGAACGACGATCTGATCGGCAAGAACGTCGTCAGGAAGCTCGATGGCCGAAACGATGACACGGGCGACGTCCTGCGGGCCCATGCGTTTGTTCGGCTGAACGGCCGATCGGTCGAAAAATTCCGTATCGGTCGATCCGGGGTTGACGGTGCAGACTCGGATGCCGAACTCCCTCAGTTCCTCCATGAGCGCTTCCGAAAAGCCGTTCAGGCCGAATTTCGAGGCGCAGTAAGCCGTCCCTCCCTTGAAGCCGCGCTTTCCGGCTATGGAGGAGACGTTCACGATGGTGCCGGAGCGGTGCTGCTTCATCTGCGGCACAACCTCGCGACTGCAGAGAAAGGCCGCCGTCAGGTTGACGCCGATAACCTCCGCCCACGCTTCGGGGGTTATGGTCTCGACATCGCCGAAAATCCCGAGCCCGGCGTTGTTCACCAGCACCGATATGGTTCCCGCAAGCTCCCTGATGGTCAGGAATGCCGCGGCGATTTCAAAAGGCGCGGAGAGGTCGGTGCCGATCCAGCGGAACCGGTCATGCCCGATCGGGGTTTCGCGGCGGCTCAGGCCGTAGACAACGGCCCCTTTTTCAAGCAGTTCGGTTGCGGTATGCAGGCCGATCCCGGAACTCGATCCGGTTACGACGGCGGTACGGTTCTGAAGGTTCACGGGTAAACGGGGTTGATTGTCTGGCCATGTTTAGCAGAAATATAGAGAAGAAATGGTAACTTTGGCACACAACGGACTCTGATGACGCCCAGAAATGCAATACCCGGAAACCATGAACGACCCGTCGATCGAATCACTGAAAGCCTCGGTACTGAATCCCGATGGAAACGGAGTTGCCGATAACTTCGAGCGGGTTGTCAATCTCGTCAGGGTACTCCGCCATGAGTGCCCCTGGGACAGGAAACAGACAAGGGAGTCTCTTGCCCATCTGCTGCTCGAGGAGAGCTACGAGCTGATCCACGCCATCGACGAGGGCGACGAGGTCGAGCTGAAAAAAGAGCTTGGCGACCTCTTTCTGCACATCTGCTTTCAGGTGATTCTGGCCGAGGAGAGCGGCTCGTTCACCTTTTCCGACGTGTTCACCTCGCTCTGCGAGAAGCTTATCGGCCGGCACCCGCACGTGTTCGGCGACATCGTGGCCGACAGCGAAACGGATGTGCTGAAAAACTGGGAAACCCTCAAGCTCAGGGAGGGGCGCATAAGCCTTCTCGACGGCGTGCCGAAGGCCATGTCGGAACTGCTGCGCGCCTACCGGGTGCAGAAAAAGGTGGCTGGCGTTGGCTTCGACTGGAAAACCGGCGACGAGGTGCTCGAAAAGCTCTCCGAAGAGATCGGCGAGCTGCAGGGCGCCACAACGAAAACGGAGCAGGAGGACGAGTTCGGCGACCTGCTCTTCACCATCGTCAACTACAGCCGTTTTCTGGGCGTGAACCCCGAGGATTCGCTCCGCAAGGCTACCGGCAAGTTCATGACACGCTTCGCCTGTATGGAACGCGAGGTGCAGGCCTCAGGCCGGCCCTGGCAGGAGTACGGCCCGGAAGAACTGGATGTGCTGTGGAACAAGGCAAAAA
>JAAXXP010000049.1:2956-13832 GCA_013334435.1 Chlorobiaceae bacterium
GCGAGCAGGCCACTTCAGCGTCCCTGAGTCGCCCGGCATCGCGCACGAAGCGCTCCTCCGCATAGAGGGGGTCGCGCCTTCCCCGCGCAAGGTGCACCCGCCGCATCCGTTCGAGCCGGTCGAGTTCGGGCGGTATATCGCCGCCGAGCAGCATCACCCCCGTAACGGCGTGCCGGCCAATCACGGCAGTACGGCAGGCCATGCCTGCCCCCTGCGAGAACCCGTGGAGCACCAGATTGCCGCTTATCCTGCCCGAATCGAGCAGCGAGCTTAAAACCTCATCGACATAGCCGACATTCTCCTCGATGCGCAGGTCGCGCTCCTTCGAGGTCATCCAGCTTGCACCGGAAACCCCTTTGGGTGTAAGGAAGGGGTGAAGCGCCTCGATGGCGCAAAGGCAGTATCCGGAAGCACCGCCGATGGCTTCGAGCCGAGCCATTTCGTCTTCGGCAGTTTCGCCGTAACCGTGAAATCCGGCCAGCAGCGGAGAGGAAGCTCCGGTTTCGGGCATCCGGAGCAGATAGCGCCCGTGTACCGGGACCTGAATGGTGTATGCAGCAACAGCGCTCATGGCGGAAGGGAAAAACATTGCCGGCAGGGCGGGAAAAACCCGGCCCGTACCGGCAGAAATACCTGCAGGTTACGACTCGATAAGCTTCAGAATGCCCCGCATGGGAATCGACGCCCAGAGCGGCCGGCTGTTGAGCTCGTAATTCAGCTCGTAGACCGCCTTGTTCATGAGATAGCCGCGAAGCAGGTGCTCGCGCTGGGCGGCATCTTCGGGAACGATCTCATGGCCTTTGGCGGCATTGAAATAGGCATCCACAAAATGCTGACCCACGTAGTAGCTCCAGCGTTCCGCCCACGGTTCCAGACGCTGGGCATCCTCCGGCCTGATGACCGGGTTGTTCTGCAGCAGCACATTGAAAGCCGCGTAATCGAACGAGCGCATCATACCGGCCACATCGCGGAAGACCGAACGCTTGATCTTGCGCTCGGAGATCGGACGGGCTGGCTCGCCCTCGAAGTCGATGATCACGAAGTCGTTGCCGGTATAGAGCACCTGACCGAGGTGATAGTCGCCGTGAATGCGGACCTTGAGCGTATCGATCTTGCCGAGCCTGATCGGGTCGAACTGCTGCAGGATTTTTTTCTGGCTGGCCAGAAGCAGTTCGACCAGTTCCCTGGGCTCGCCGGTCATCGAAGCGCGTACTTCACGCAGAAGAATCATGCTGCGCTTGACCTGCTCGCACATGGCCTGGTAGATGGAGCGCTGGTAGAGCGACGTGAAGGGTTCCGGCGCAAACTCGGGCTGATCGGTTATCGATGCCAGCGCGATGTGCATCTCGGCCGTGCGTTCGGCAAGTTTTTCAACCATGCCGAGCCAGGATCCGCCGATCAGCTCCTGCATGACCGGAGGAATCGCCACGGGGTCGCCGCTCAATCCGCTGAGAGGCGGAAGCTCCATGCCACCCTGCACTTTCGAGAGCACCTCTTCATAATAGCGCTGCACGTAATCGAGCGAGAGCTTCCAGGCATCGCCCTCATTGGGCACGAAACTCTGCAGGATGCCGATGGAGTAGCGGTTGGTGCGGTTCTGGGCGTAATCGAGCGATCCGAGATAATCGGGAAGCTGTCGGAACGAGGTTTTTTCGGTCAGCGCGCGACACATCTCGACTTCGGGCGAAACGCCGACTTCGATTCTCCGGTAGAGTTTCAGGCAGAGATCGTCGCGATAGCGGATGGAGGTGTTGCTCTGTTCGTTGCCGAGCAGCGCGGGTTCCGAACCGAATCCGTCGATTCTGCAGAGCGCGTCGAACGCCTCGCCCTTGACCCCGTTGACGTTGCCGAGCTTGCCTTTCCATTCGGCGCAGCCGGTGACCAGATGGAAAAGCTGGCCGAGAAAGCTCTTTTCGTAGGTCGCATCGCAGAGATACCCCTCTTCCTCGCCGAGCACGACTCTGGCGATTGCCCGGAGGTAGAAGTTGTCGTCAGTGCGGTTGATCCCCGCATCGGGCACAAAAGAGACCGGAAGCTGGTAGCGCTCGTTCTCGCCGCTTGCATAGCTTACTTCGGTGATGAGCAGCTTGGCATTTGCCATACCTTCCACCGGAATGGTATCGGCTATGGCAACGCGAATGACGGTTCGCGCCTTGCCGCCGAACCAGCGGCTGCCCATATAGTACTTCGGGAGAATTTCCGTTTCGAGCTTCTCGCGGTTTTTGCCGGTAAAGCACCCCTGCCAGCGCGATACTTTCGCGTACGGCTTGTCGAGATAAGGGTGCGCGTCCACTTTTTCGCTCTCCCTGACCATTCTGAGCCAGAAAAACCCGTAGGAGCCCAAGGCCACCATGTAGGGGATGTTGCGGATTTTCGGGAAGCGGTTCAGGCTGAACACCTCTTCGGGTATGCACCCTTCGAAGCGCGACAGGTCGATCGAGACCGCCTGGGCATTACGCGACAGATTGATGACCGTCAGCATGGT
Source organism: Chlorobiaceae bacterium (assembly GCA_013334435.1). Taxonomy (GTDB): domain Bacteria; phylum Bacteroidota; class Chlorobiia; order Chlorobiales; family Chlorobiaceae; genus Chlorobium. The sequence continues at coordinate 5,442 of JAAXXP010000049.1, forward strand.
TTCATCCTCGAACGTGCGGGTGAAGATCAGCACCTTGGGATTGTTCACCTGCAGGAACTCGATGCTGCCCCGGCTGAGCGACTTGTAGCGCCGCGCCGTGGTTATGGTATGGCGCATCCACCAGAGCAGGGAGTTCACGTTGCTCTCCTGCACCTCGACGTTCACCGCCTCGTAATGATACTCGGGGTCGATGATGACCGGCAGCAGCAGCTGCTGCGGGTTGGCGCGCGAAAAGCCCGCATTGCGGTCGGAGTTCCACTGCATGGGAGTGCGCACGCCGTCGCGGTCGCCGAGATAGTAGTTGTCGCCCATACCGATCTCGTCGCCGTAGTAGAGCACCGGCGTACCGGGCAGCGAAAGGAGCATGATGTTCATCAGCTCTATGCGCCTCCGGTCGTTCGACATGAGCGGGGCAAGCCGTCTGCGTATGCCGAGGTTGATGCGCGCCCTGGGATCGTTGGCGTAGACCCGTCGCATGTAGTCGCGCTCTTCGTCGGTCACCATTTCAAGGGTCAGTTCGTCGTGGTTGCGCAGAAACGATGCCCACTGGCAGGTTTCGGGAATCTCCGGAGTCTGTTCGAGAATGTCGAGAATGGGAAAACGGTCTTCGGTGGCAAGGGCCATGTACATCCGCGGCATAAGCGGAAAATGGAAGTTCATGTGGCACAGGTCGCCTTCGCCGAGATAGGCCGCCGAATCTTCAGGCCACTGGTTGGCCTCGGCAAGCAGCATCCTGTTGGGAAACTTTTCGTCCACATGCGCCCGAAGCCTGCGAAGAAATTCGTAGGTAGGGGGAAGGTTCTCGCAATTGGTGCCTTCAGCTTCGTAGAGGTAGGGCACGGCGTCCAGACGCAGGCCGTCGACTCCCATGCCGAGCCAGAAGTCGAGCACATCGAAAAGCGCCTTGTGCACCTCCGGGTTCTCGAAGTTCAGATCCGGCTGGTGATGGTAGAAGCGGTGCCAGAAATACTGGCCGGCAACCGGGTCGTAGGTCCAGTTCGAAGCCTCGAAATCCTGAAAGATGATCCGGGTTTCGGCGTACTTGTCGGGCGTATCGTTCCAGACATAGAAGTTGCGCTCCGGCGACCCTGCCGGCGCCCTTCGGGCCCGCTGGAACCATGCGTGCTGGTCGGAGGTGTGGTTGACCACCAGCTCGGTGATCACCTTGAGGCCGCGCGAGTGGGCCTCTTCGAGAAACTGGCGGAAATCGTCGAGCGTCCCGTAATCGGGATTGACCTTCATATAGTCGGCGATGTCGTAGCCGTCGTCGCGTAACGGAGAGGGGTAGAACGGAAGCAGCCAGATGGCTGTAACCCCGAGACTTTCCAGATAACCAAGCTTCTGGCGCAAACCTTCAAAATCACCGATGCCGTCATTGTTGCTGTCGAAAAACGTCTTGACGTGCGCTTCGTAAATAATAGCGTCTTTGTACCAGAGCGATTCGGGTTGATACATGATAGAAACGTTAAGATCTGATAAGTAATTATTGAAAATGAGATTACGATATAAAGTCCACCCTGAACACATGCGCGGGCATCACTGCCGGGTTCAGCTCGATGTAGTTCCACTCGCCATGCCACTCGTAACTTCCGCCGCCGAAAAGGTCCTCCATACGATAACGGCTGCCCGCGTCGATACCGAACCGTTCGAGCGGAAGGTGCAGCCAGCCGCCGTGGCTGTTGGACTGGTCGAGGTTGACGACGGTCAGAATGATGTTTCGCCCGTCTGTGGACTGCTTCACATACCCGATCAGCCAGTCGTGCTCATGGCCTGCCGATGCGTCGATGCGCAGAAAGGTAATGTTCGATGTACTCTGCAATGCCGGGTTCTCCTTTCTGATCCGGTTGAGAAGCGTGATTTCGGCTCTGATGTTTCCCGGCCGGTCGAGATCCCACCGCTTGATTTCGTATTTCTCCGAATCGAGGTACTCCTCCTTGCCCGGCGCGACCGGCAGATGCTCGCACAGCTCGTATGCCGGGCCGTACATGCCGTAGTTCGACGAGAGGGTTGCAGCAAGCACAAGGCGAATGATGAATTTCGGACGACCGCCGGTCTGCAGCTCTTCGTGCAGGATATCGGGCGTGTTGGGCCAGAAGTTCGGACGCATGTAATGTTTCAGCGGAGCCGAGCTCAGTTCCCTGAGGTACTCCTGCAGCTCCCATTTGGTGTTGCGCCAGGTGAAATAACTGTACGACTGGGTAAATCCCGCTCTGGCAAGCCGGCCCATCAGACGCGGACGGGTAAAGGCTTCGGCAAGAAAAACCGTTTCCGGATGCTCCTCCTGTATGGTGGCAATAGCCCATTCCCAGAACGGAAAGGCCTTGGTGTGCGGGTTGTCGACCCTGAAAACGGAAACCCCGTTCCCGATCCAGAATAGAAAAATGCTGCGCAGCTCGATCCAGAGGTTCTGCCAGTCCGGACTTTCAAAATCGATAGGCAGAATATCCTCGTACCGTTTCGGAGGATTTTCGGCGAACTGCACCGTTCCGTCCGGACGCCACCTGAACCACTGCGGGTGCTCTTTTACATAGGGATGGTCGGGTGAACACTGAAAGGCGATATCGAGCGCCACGGAGATGGAGTGCCGCTCAGCTTCGGCGACAAAAGCGCGAAAATCCTCAAGCGTGCCGAGTTCCGGGTGCACCGACTTGTGACCTCCCTGGGCACTGCCGATAGCCCAGCAGCTGCCCGGCTCATCCGGACCCGCGACAAGCGCGTTGTTCTTTCCCTTGCGCTTGGTGATGCCGATCGGATGTATGGGCGGCAGATAGACCACATCGAACCCCATGCCGGCAACAAGCGGGAGCAGACGCATGCAGTCGCGGAAGGTGCCGTGCCTGCCCGGTTCGAGACCCCATGAACGGGGGAAAAACTCGTACCATGAACTGAAGCCTGCTTTCGGCGTCTCAACGACAAGAACGAGCGCCTTTTCATAGCGGGAGGCATGCGCCTTGTCGGGATAGCGAAGCATCAGCAGCTCAAGCTCTTCGTCTGAAGCCGCGGCGACGGCCGTCACCTGTTCCGGGGCAAGCATCTTTGCCCCGTATGCCTGCAGTTGCAGGGCATCGGCCTCCTGTGCCCGGCCTGCAGCCTTCTCCACGAACAGCGCCCCGATCCGCAGATCGAGCGATACGTCCTGACCTGCTTCAACTTTTTTGGACAGCCCTTTTTTCCAGGTGATGAAATGGTCGATCCATGCCTCGATGGTATACTCGTACCTGCCCGGTTTGCCGGCAGGCAGAGAGCCTTCCCATCGGTCGTTCTCTCTTGGCTGCATGACGAATCGCAGCCACTCTCCGATACCGCCCGCAGGCCTGCAGCAGATGGCCGCGCTGATGGTATCTGCCCCGTCGGTAAAAATATCGGCCTCAACCGTCAACAGCTCGCCCTCCATGCACCTGACCGGGTATTTGCCCCCGTCAAGTTCAGGTGCGACCTGTTCGATAATAACTCTCTGGCGGCCGTCAAAATCATCGAGGATCAGATGAGGGACCGTGTGACGGAATGTGTTGTTCATAGTCGGATTCTCAGGTTGGCAGGCCGGACGGAACCGGACAGTCGGGGCAAAACAGTTTGCCTGCAGGAAACCTGCAGGCAATAGCCCTGTTGTATTTTTCTTGAATGGAAAATAGGAAGATTTCCTCAGTATCGATAAAAGTTTGCATGCCGCATGCATTTGATATTCTCTGGAAAAAATTATTCCTTAGCTTTGAAAGAAAACGGGGGTCCCGGAAGAAGCGGGAAATATGCCGGCCCTGCAAGTCAAGAACACTTCTAACCACAAGTATTACAACGTATTATGTTTGAACCACAAAAAGAAAGACTGCAGGCCATCGAGGAGCGCCTGGAACAGTTACGGGGGTATCTTTGACGTTGACGAGCGCAAAGAAAAAATCGACGATCTCGAAAAAATAACCGCCGACCCCGCATTCTGGAACGATCAGCAGCAGGCCAACAAAATCCTCAAGGAGCTGAACGAGCATAAATCCTGGACGGAAGCATACGACAGACTAGCCGCCGGAGCGAAAACCTGCCGCGAGGAACTTGACGTGGCCTCCGAACTCGAAGATGAGTCCTTCAACGACGAACTTTCAGGCATCATAGCCGCACTCGAGGGCGACATCTCCTCGCTTGAGTTCAAAAACATGCTCTCCGGCAAGGACGATCCCGGCAACGCCATCATCACCATACATGCCGGAGCAGGCGGCACCGAGGCGCAGGACTGGGCCGAAATGCTTTACCGCATGTATATGCGATGGGCCGAACGCAAAGGGTTCAAGGTCTATACCGACGACTACCAGGAGGGCGACGGCGCAGGCATCAAGACCGCCACGCTGGAAATTCAGGGACCTTACGCTTATGGCTATCTGAAAGCCGAAAACGGCGTTCACCGGCTGGTGCGTGTCTCGCCGTTCGACTCGAACGCCCGACGCCATACATCATTCGCCAGCGTCTATACCTATCCGGAAGCGCCTCCCGACGTTGAAATCGACGTGCGCAAGGAGGATCTGGAACTCTCCACCTTCCGAAGCGGCGGCAAGGGCGGCCAGAACGTCAACAAGGTGGAGACCGCCGTACGCATCAAGCACATCCCCTCGGGCATCGTGGTCGGCTGCCAGCAGGAGCGCTCGCAGTTCCAGAACCGGGAGCGGGCCATGAAAATGCTCATGGCCCAGCTCTACCAGCGGCAGCGCGAAGAGGAGGATGCCAGGAAACGCGAGATCGAAGGGAAAAAGAAAAAAATCGAATGGGGCAGCCAGATCCGCAGCTATGTGCTCGACGACCGGCGCATCAAGGACCACCGGACCAACTACGAGCGGTTCGATATCGAAACCGTGCTTGACGGCGACCTTGACGCGTTCATGGAAAAATACCTTTCCGAATTCAGCGACTGAACCTGCAGGATAACGGCGCCGAAAAAACAACCGGCCCATGCGCATCGGCCTGATCACCGACATACACTTCAGCGTCAACGACGCGGCCGGGGGGGCTCATGCGGCAACCCCGGACCTTAGCGCCTGTATTGAAGATTTTCGCAACGGTTCCCTGGACTTCGTCCTGCAGCTCGGCGACATGATAAACGGCACCCCGGATCGGGCGGAAGAAGAGCTGAGACAGGCGCTCCCGATGCTGAAAAAGTATACAGGCACCATCCACCATGTCATCGGAAACCACTGCCTTGCGGTTCCGCAGAAGGATCTGCTGCGAAATCTCGGCATGGAACGGGCATATTACTCCTTCAGGAAGGAAAAATTCCGCTTCGTCGTGCTCGACGGCATGGACGTATCGGTTCTGAACGAGCCGGAAACCGATGCAGACCGCGCACTGCTGCGCTCATGCCTTGCTCGACCGGAGCTGCACGACTATTGCGGCGCAGTGGGAGAGCGACAGATCGAATGGCTCCACAGCGAACTGCAGGAGGCGTCGGCAAAAAAAGAGTCGGTCATCGTGATCTGCCATTTTCCGCTCCATCCCGCCACAACCGACCTGAAGCACGGAATGCTCTGGAACCACCGGGAGGTAAGGAAACTGCTCGAAGCGTATCCTGCGGTCAGGGCGTGCATCGGAGGCCATTACCACTACGGTGGACATGCGAAAGAAAAGGACATTCACTATCTTGTGCTGCCGGCATTTGTCAACCGCGCGGAACATCCCGGAACCGCATGGAGCGTAGCGGAGCTTCTGCAAGACCGGCTGGTCGTAACGGCCAGGAGCGGAGAGGTCGTGCTTGATCTTGAACTTAACCGGACCGATGACGCATGATACGCCTCACCCCCTTTCTCCTGATTTTTCTTGCCTTGGCGGCTTTACCGTCCGCAGCGCATGCGCTCTCCTCCGATACCCTCCGTGTCGAGGTTCCCGAAACCGCAAAAAAACAGGGTGAGTTCTTCTCCGTCAGGGTGAGCGGAGAGCGGACACTGCCTTCGCTCTGGTTCATGGAGCGCACCTATACCCTGTTTCGCCAGCCGGACAGCTCATGGCGGGCGATGGTGCCGGTGGAAAACCTCACGAAACCCGGAGGATACGCGCTTCTGGTACGAACCGCGTCCGGCGAGAGAAAAATCCCCGTGCTGGTGAAGCCGAACAACCGGAAAATCCAGTATATCACGCTCGACCCGTCGAAACAGGGGCTCAAGGCGACCGAGACGGAAAAAACACGGGTCAAGGCCGCCCTGTTGACCGAAAGCCCCGAAAAGCTTTACACGGGAATCTTCCTCCGTCCGTCGCCCGGCAGAACCAGCAGCCTCTTCGGCCTGAAACGGTCGTACGACGGCGGTCCTGTAGAGAGCTATCATAAGGGCATCGACATCTCCGCACCCGAGGGAACGCCGGTAAAAAGCACGGCGAAAGGGCGGGTCGTGCTGTGCGGAACGGTCAGCGAAGGGTTCCGGGTGCACGGCAACACCGTCGTCATTGATCACGGCCAGGGGCTCACCACCATCTACATGCACCTGCACACGATTGCCGTCCGGGCAGGACAGCTCGTTGAAAGGGGCGAGGCGATCGGAACGGTCGGCCATACCGGCATCTCGACCGCGCCGCACCTGCATTGGGGCACCTATCTCTACGGCACCAGCGTCGATCCTCAGCTCTTCGAGGGAAAATCCTTCTGAAACCGCAGGGAAGGGAAATCAGGGTTCAGGCAAACAGTTCGCGATCGCGGATTTTGCGTCCGTCGCGGTAGTCTTCAGCCCACCATGGCTCTTCTCCCTGTGCCCGCGGGGGCCGTTTGAGGTTGAGCTGGCGTTTCTCCCTCTTTGCCTCCTCCTGGCATACCCGGAAATGGTAATGGTCGAAAAGCCTTATAGCTTCTACGACATAGGATACCGCTATCCGGCGATCGCGGATAAGCAAAAGGTTTTCCCCGTTCCTGGTGTCGGCAGGCTCCGAAAAATTATAGGAACCGAGATAGACCCTTGCCGAAGGTTTGTCAAAATCGATCACGAGAAATTTATGATGCATGCGGTTGCCGACTCCACCGGAAAGACCTGTCGGTTCGGACCTGAAAGGCTCGGGAACATTCCGGGTAAGCGCGGAGGGCCTTACCGGAGCGACCTTCCCGTCCGGCAGCTGAAGATCGATCCCCGAAAGACGACCCTTGACTTTTTTATCGGACATACCGTATACAAAGGTATCCGGACGCAGGGTAACTCCGGCAATGGCATCATGAACCGCTCCGGGCGTCTGGTAGAGAAACGCCAGGGAGTACAACAGGCTCGATGTCGTTGTTCCGATGTCCTCGGCAATCGTTTTCAGCAGCGCATTCCGTTTCTTGTCGTGCGGCGAAAAAGCCACTCTGGCATCGATACCCTCAAGGCCGAGGTCCATCCATTCTGACGACTCGGTTTTGCCGAACTCCTTGACGGAATCGTACCTCCAGTAGTTGTCGAAAGCTCCCAGAAACGGCCCGACTGCACCGCTGCCCCTCAGAACCACCGCATTATTGGCCTGGACGAAAAAACCCCTCCAGGTAAAATTGGTTGACCCGCATACGACTGCCTGCACCAGAGGCCCGTCCACCACGATGGTTTTGTTATGCTGGAGGTTGTTCATGTGGTGCCTTTTCACGTTTGCCTTGCCGGCGGACTTCCCGAGAAGCGCTTCCGCTGCGGACTCCGCAGAATCCGCCATGCCGTGGTGGTCGCTGTCGTCAATGATGATTTTCAGACGCCCTTTCAGCTTTTTCAGCCGGGAGACGACTTCCGGCTCGCACAGATCGTAGGCTACGACGCGAACCTGCGCATCCGGATCGGCAACCGCCTCGTCAAGTACACCGAGAATGGCTTTGCGCGCCTCGAACCCCATCCACGCCAGAGCCTCCTGCGCTTCTGCATGGGTCGGTCTGAAACGCAGTCCCTCATCGGCATTTTCGGGAAGAAGCGTCGGGAGCGTATCCGCCCCGTACCGGTCGACGAATGCCTGTGAAGAGACAAATCCCCGGGTGAAGGCCACATTGAGCAGGCCCGGAAAGGTTTCACGCCGTAATTCGATCGATGCCTCCTGCGCCTCTCCGTAACTGAGTTCACCATTGTCGTTCATGAATACCGGAGTAACCCGGTAAACGAACTCTCCGGGCATCTCCGCATTCCGGGGAAAATGCACCCAGCGGAATTTCTGGAACGGCGAAAGCCTGCTTGAAAGCGTTGCGGAAGTGACCGAGCCGTGCTCATCGGAAAAGGCTATCCGGTTTTTCAACGCAAAGAACCTGTCCCCTCCCGGCTCCCTGTACTCAATGGCAAATCCTGAAAAATCCCTGGGGGGAGCAGCGGTCTTCCAGTTCATGCCAAGCAGCAGCATACCCTCACCCCGGTGCAGCTTGAGCGTGAAAAGCGCCCGAGGATTCTTTCCGATAACCTGAAACTCGGCAGCCATATCATCCTCCCTGTTTTA
>JAAXXP010000050.1:0-6532 GCA_013334435.1 Chlorobiaceae bacterium
CCGGACAGCGCATCAGCACCCGGTACGGAACGCCGACTCCCGACGATCTCGACGACCTGCTCACGAAGGTGTGGAAAAAACCGGCATTCTTCCTTGCCCATCCGAAAGCCATCGCGGCTTTTGAGCGCGAATGCACCTGGCGCGGCGTGCCACCGCCGACCATCAACCTGTTCGGCTCTCCGTTCCTTACCTGGCGCGGCGTGCCGCTGATCTCAAGCGACAAGATCGAGATCAACAAGAACAAGGCCGGTCTGGGCACAACCAGCATCCTGCTGCTTCGCGTCGGAGAAAACGAGCAGGGCGTGGTAGGCCTTCACCAGGCAGGCATCCCCGGAGAGATCAGTCCGAGTCTTTCGGCAAGGCTCATGGGACTCGACAAGCTCGGCGTCGCATCCTACCTCCTGACGCTCTATTCGTCGCTGGCGGTACTGACCGATGACGCGCTGGCCGTTCTTGAAAACGTGGAAGTGGGTTATTACCACGACTACGAACACCGCAAAACGGCGATCAAAACCAAATAAACCGGTAATACAAAAAAAAACGCCACAAACAGGTCCAACCGCTCACGGGGCTCTCCACGGAGGCCTCGCGGGCATGCCAGTTATACCATGACAAGAGAACATGAATACCCCGACAGCCGGGTAAACGGCAGCGAAGAGCTGAATCCGGTTTTCATCGCCCGGCTTGCAAGCAGGCTGTTCAACGAACTTCCCGAAGCGGGCAGCCTGCCGAAATTCGAAACCGATGCCGAACAGGCGCCTTCCGGCCTTGCCGGATCGGTCCGTGAAAAAGCGGCAATTGCCGAAGGAACGGAAAGGAGCCCTGACTATGAGCAGCCGGACTTGTCCGGGTTGCCCTTGCTGCAGCCGCACGGCCGGGAGCGGAAATCCGTTTTCCCCGAAAATCCGGAAGAGCTGTATTTCCTCGGAACCCGCGAGGAAAAAGAGCCGGAGCCCCTGGAACACCACGCGAACAAACTCACGGAACAGCAGAACTATTCGGAAAACGGAAACCGGTCGCACGGCATCGACGAGGCCTTGCAGCGGAATACCTCCTCCAGTCCGCAGAATCCGGAAGCCGAAGGAACCTGCTATGCGGAAAAGCTTTACCGGAATTTCTCCGGCGAGGATCAAAGCCCTGGACTCGACAGGATTTTTCAATCCCTGAGGCATTACGCGGAGCTTGCGAGTGGTGATCTTTCAGGAAAGCCCCCTGTTCACGGCTATCAGGCATCGGCAGGGCCGGCGGTACCCGGCGCGGACATCTACCCTGGATGGACGGGCGAACCCGACGCGAAACAGAAGCCGCTCCTCAACGCGTTCGGACTTCCCTCCGGACTCGCGGACAGCCACTATTTCCTGAGGGGCAAGGAACAGCCGGCGGTAAGCGAAACGGATGTTTTCGACGTTGCGACCATACGCAGGGATTTTCCGGTGCTGCACCAGAAAATTCACGGCAGGGACCTCGTCTGGCTCGACAATGCGGCAACGACACAAAAACCGTGGAGCGTCATCAATGCCGTCAGCAACTTCTATGCCCTGGACAACTCGAATATCCACCGCGGAGCACACACCCTTGCCGCCCGCTCGACCGACGCGTATGAGGCGACGAGGGAAAAGGTCCGCCAGTTCATCGGGGCGTCATCCGCTTCGGAGATCATTTTCGTGCGCGGTACTACCGAAGGAATCAACCTCGTGGCCCAGAGCTGGGGACGCAGGTTCCTGCAGCCAGGGGATGAAATCGTGCTTTCCATCCTTGAGCATCACGCCAATATCGTACCCTGGCAGATGGTTGCAAAGGAGACCGGCGCGCGCATCAAGGTGATCCCGGTCAACAGCCGCGGAGAGATCATACTCGACGAGTACACGAAGCTGCTCGGCCCCCGGACCCGGTTCGTTTCGCTCACCCAGGCGTCGAACGGCCTCGGCACCATCCTTCCCGTAAAGGAAATGATCCGGATCGCCAGACGCTTCGACGTGAAGATACTGATCGACGGAGCGCAGTCGGTCGCCCATATTCCGGTCAATGTCCAGGACCTCGATGCCGATTTTTTTGTTTTTTCCGGCCACAAGATCTTTGCGCCGACCGGCATCGGCGTGGTATACGGCAAACGCGAGGTGCTGGAAACCATGCCTCCCTGGCAGGGCGGCGGCAACATGATCCGGGATGTCCGTTTCGAGGAGACCCTCTACAACGGGGTTCCGGCAAAATTCGAAGCCGGAACCCCGTCTGTCGCAGATGCGGTAGGCCTCGGGGCCGCCCTTGACTATGTCAGAAAAATCGGGCTTGAACATATCAGCCGCTACGAACACGATCTGACGAAATATGCAACGGAGCGACTTCAGGAAATTCCGGGTCTCCGTATCATCGGCACCGCCGCCAGCAAGGTCGGCGTGCTCTCATTCGTTCTGAACAATCTTCCCAATGAAGAAGTCGGCAAGCTTCTCGACAGGGAAGGCATTGCCGTTCGCGCCGGCCATCACTGTACACAGCCCTCTCTCCGCCACTTCGGCGTCGAAGGGACGGTACGCCCGTCACTGGCTTTCTACAACACCAGGGAAGAAATCGACCGCCTTGCCGATGCAGTGCGCAACCTGCGGTACAGATAACCCGTTACCGGTCAACAAGAGGAGAACCAGCCTTGTCTCTCACCGAACTTCAGAAACAGCGCTATGCCCGCCATCTCTCACTTTCGGAGATCGGGCGGAAGGGCCAGGAGAAACTCGGCAAAGGCAGGGTTCTCGTTGTCGGCGCAGGGGGACTTGGCTCCCCTGCGGCGCTCTATCTGGCCGCTGCCGGAATCGGCACGCTGGGCATCGTCGATCCCGATCTGGTCGATATCAGCAATCTGCAGCGTCAGATACTGCACACAACAGGCTCCATTGGAAAACCAAAGGTTCTTTCGGCTGAAGAAACCCTGAGAAAACTCAACCCCGAATGCAAAATCGAGTGCATTCCCTTACGGCTTTCGAGGCAAAACTCCGCTGAAATCATTGCCGGTTACGATTTCATTATCGATGCCACGGATAATTTCGAGGCGAAATTCCTGATACCGGAATACTGCCACAACGCCGGAAAGCCCTATTCCCATGCGGGAATCCTGAAATTCTTCGGACAGACCATAACGGTGCATCCCGGCAGAACGGCATGTTACCGGTGCCTTTTTCATGAACGTACTGAAACCGGCAGCCAGGAACCCCGGGGACCTCTCGGAGCGGTGCCGGGCGTGATTGGCAGCATACAGGCTACCGAAGCCATAAAGCACCTTCTCTCGACGGGTCAACCCCTTACCGACACCCTTCTGACCTTCGATGCGCTTTCCATGAATTTCCGGAAAATCAGGGTACGCAGAGACCCGCAATGCCCCCTGTGCGGCGACCGGTCGCCCTCGACATCAAGCGAATGAAGATCCTTCCGGGAGCCCTATACCGTAATGGCGGTATTTTTATGGTACAGGCATCGGAGTTATCGGAAAGGATGCGTTACTTGTCCGGCACTGAACAATAAACACCTGAACGAAAACATTATGAACGGCCGCGACTTCACCTTCACCTGCTGTTGTCCCAAAAGAGAAACAGAGGAAAACTGTACCGGAAAACCGCCAGTATCGATGCCATAACCGGCATATATGCCTGTCGTTTCCGTTACAGCCGATTCCCTGAAAAAAGAGAACCGGCTTTTTTATTGCCTTATTCACCACTAACAGCATAAATCAAGGACAAATACTCATGAAACAGCAATGGACAAAAAAAATCCTGATGGCAGCAGCGATACTCCTCTCATCAGGTGTGACGGGCCATACCGCTCTGGCTGCTGCGGGAAGCACGACGCTGCTGAACGTATCCTATGACCCCACAAGGGAACTCTATCAGAGCGAAAACGCGGCGTTTGCCCGCTACTGGAAAAAGAAAACCGGACAGACGGTAATCATCAACCAGTCGCACGGAGGTTCCGGAAAGCAGGCGCGGGCGGTGATCGACGGACTTGAAGCCGATGTCGTCACGCTTGCGCTCGCCTATGACATCGACGCCATTTCGGACAGCAGACTGATTGCGCCGAACTGGCAGAAACGGCTGCCCGACAACAGCACTCCCTATACATCGACAATCGTGTTCGTCGTCAGAAAAGGGAACCCGAAACAGGTAAAAACATGGGATGATCTCGTCAAGCCGGGCGTTTCGGTCATAACGCCAAACCCGAAAACATCGGGAGGGGCACGATGGAATTATCTGGCGGCCTGGGGGTACAAGCAGAAACAGACCGGTTCGGCCGTTCGGGCGAAAGCCTTTGTCAAATCGCTCTACAGGAACGTACCCGTCCTGGACACCGGAGCCAGAGGATCGACTCTCACCTTTGCCCAGAGAGGACTCGGCGATGTGCTGCTCGCGTGGGAAAACGAGGCACACCTTATCCTCAGGGAGTTCGGATCGGACAAATTCGAAATCGTGGCTCCTTCCGTCAGCATTCTTGCCGAACCGCCCGTGGCCATCGTCGACAAAAACGTAGACAGGCGCGGCACAAGAAAAATAGCGCAGGCATATCTCTCCTTCCTCTACACACCCGAGGCACAGGATATCATCGCAAAAAACTCCTACCGGCCGAGAAATCAGGCGGCGCTCAGAAAATATGCCGCAAACTTCCCGAAAATCCGGCTTTTCACCCTGAACGAAATTTTCGGAAGCTGGAGAAAAGCCCAGAAAACGCACTTCAGCGACGGTGGAGTTTTCGACCAGATCTCCACGCCCTGACCGCGCACGTTCATAGCATTACACTGCAGGCGCATCGGCTGAAAACGGGACCCGCCCCCGGTCCCGTTTTCTCCTGCGGTTATCTTACAACAAGAAAAACATGTCCCGTTTTCAGAAACTCCCCCGCCATATACTTCCCGGATTCGGCCTTTCGATGGGCTATGCGGTGTTCTATCTTTCGGCCATCGTCATTGTCCCGCTCAGCACGATTTTCCTGAACACGCTGCAGATGGATGCCGAGACCTTTTTCAGCGCGGTCAGTGCGCCTCGAGTTCTGGCATCCTACAGATTGAGCATGACAACGGCATTTTTCGCGGCGCTTTTCGACGCCCTCGCAGGCATGCTGACCGCATGGGTCCTGGTCCGCTACCGGTTTCCCGGCAGAAAACTGCTGGACTCCCTGGTCGATCTGCCTTTCGCCCTGCCCACCGCCGTTGCCGGCATCTGTTTCGCCACGCTTTACGCTCCGGGCGGCTGGCTGGGTGTTTTTTTTGAAAAATGGAATCTTCCGGTCATCAACACCCCTTCGGGTATCGTCATCGCCCTTGTGTTCATCGGATTCCCTTTCGTCGTCCGGACAATTCAGCCCGTGCTCGAGGAGCTCGAACCGGAAGTGGAGGAATCCGCTTACTCTCTGGGAGCGAACCGGTGGCAGACTTTTCGAAAAATACTGTTTCCGCATCTCCTCCCTGCGCTGCTCACGGGGACGACGCTGGCTTTTGCCCGCTCGCTCGGCGAATACGGTTCGGTTATTTTCATAGCGGGCAACCTCCCCATGAAAACCGAAATCGCCCCGCTGATGATCATGTCGAAACTCGACCAGTTCGATTATGCCGGTGCGTCCGCCGTAGCGCTCGTGCTGCTGGCAATGTCGTTCGGCATGCTGCTGGTGCTCAACAGCATCCAGAGCTGGCAGCAGAAGGAAATCCGATAACCGGTATACAGCACACAACCCATGACACCAGCACCACGAACACCCGGCAGAGGCGATTCCCCGAAAATCAGAATCGCGCTGATATCGCTGACCTATCTTTTTTTTGCGGCATTCGTCTTCCTGCCGCTTGCACTGGTTTTTGCCCAGGCATTCCAGAAAGGATGGCAGTACTACAGAGAATCCATAACGGAACCGTTTGCGCTCGAGGCATTGAAACTGACCCTCCTGACCACTGCCATCGTCGTTCCGCTTAACGCTTTTTTCGGAATGAGCGCCGCATGGGCCGTGACGAAATTCCGCTTTAAAGGCAAAACCGTACTTAAAACGCTCCTCGACCTGCCGTTTGCCGTCTCTCCCGTCATTGCAGGCCTTATCTTCGTGCTCCTGCTCGGCAGCCGCACGCCGCTCGGCTCATGGCTCGGAGAACGGGGCATCACCATCATTTTCTCAACGCCCGGCATCATCATCGCCACGCTGTTCGTCACCTTTCCCTTCGTAGCAAGGGAACTGATTCCGCTGATGGAGGCTCAGGGCCGTGAAGAGGAGGAGGCCGCCCTGACTCTCGGCGCAGGCGGCTGGCAGATCGTGCGGAAGATCACCCTGCCGAACATCCGCTGGGGGCTCCTGTACGGCATGATTCTCTGCGCGGCCCGCTCGATCGGCGAATTCGGAGCCGTATCGGTGGTTTCCGGCCATATCAGGGGACTGACCAACACCATTCCTCTGCACGTTGAAATCCTCTACAGCGAGTACAATTACACGGCATCATTCGCCGTCTCGTCGATCCTTGTGTTCCTCGCCCTGCTGACGGTCATACTCAAAGGGTCGATGGAAAAAGCGTATCTGAAAA
>JAAXXP010000050.1:6632-13808 GCA_013334435.1 Chlorobiaceae bacterium
CTGCACGTTGAAATCCTCTACAGCGAGTACAATTACACGGCATCATTCGCCGTCTCGTCGATCCTTGTGTTCCTCGCCCTGCTGACGGTCATACTCAAAGGGTCGATGGAAAAAGCGTATCTGAAAACCAACCCGCAATCCGCAAAAAATCATGAGCATTGAAATCAGAAACATCACGAAAACATTTGCCGGATACACGGCGCTCGACTCGGTCAACCTGACGGTTGCTTCCGGCGATCTCGTAGCATTGCTCGGACCGTCGGGATGCGGCAAAACAACGCTTCTGAGAATCATCGCCGGCCTTGAAGCCCCCGATTCCGGCAGTATCATTCTTGAAAACCGGGATACGACAAATCTTTCCCCGAAAGAAAAGAATGTGGGCTTCGTTTTTCAGCACTATGCACTGTTCCGGCGGCTGACGGTGTTCGAAAATGTCGCTTTCGGACTCCGGGTGCTGCCTGCACGCCATCGCCCTTCCCGAAGTGAAATACGGGACCGGGTGGAGCATCTCCTGAAACTGGTACAGATGGAATGGGCGTTGAACCGCTACCCCGAACAACTCTCCGGCGGACAGCGCCAGCGTGTCGCCCTTGCCAGGGCACTGGCCGTCAAACCCAGGGTGCTTCTGCTCGACGAGCCATTTTCCGCGCTTGACGCCAAAGTCCGTCAGGAACTGCGGCGATGGCTCCGCAAGCTCCACGACGAGATCCATGTCACCAGCATCTTCGTTACGCACGACCAGGAAGAGGCCCTCGAACTTGCCGACAGGATCGTCGTCATCAACAAGGGAAAAATCGAGCAGGAGGGATCTCCACAGCAGGTCTACGACCATCCGGCAAACGCCTTCGTGTACAATTTTCTCGGCAACGTCAACGTCTTCCATGGACGGCTCACGAACGGCGTGGTAAACCTCGGGGCGCAGACGTCCAACGGTGAACATCCGCAGAAAGGAGAAACGGCAGGAAAGGCGTTCGTCAGGCCGCATGAAATCGGCATCAGCAGAATCCGGAGCAACGAATCCGACATCGCGGGAACAATCCTTGAAATCCGGCTGATGGGAGGACAGATCGGGCTGAGCGTCGCCAGCGAGGGATTCGAGCACCCTATAGAGGCGGAAATACCGAGGGAACTGTTCAGGAACCTTCAGCTCGAAAGAGGAACCGGCGTGTTCATAACCTTCAACAACATCCGGATATTCTCCGGAGATTATGAAATATGAACCCTGTCCCCCCTTCTCCCTGATTCAGATATGGTAATCGGCGATGATCTCCCGGGTCGCAAGCATGCCGTTCAATCTCTCGACGGCTGCGCTGTCATCGGTACCCGCAGGTATCTGCAGATCCGGGGAAAATCGCGAAAGCAGGTGATCTCCGACGGCAACGACGAGCACCTCATTTGGTGCGTTGAGCTGCCGGAGAACCTCTATGGCGTAATCGTCGGCATCGTCTGCGACGGCTATGAAGATGAGGCCTGTATCGGTAAGGATGCGTGCAAGTTCACCGATTCTCCGAAGCCGTTCATCCGCGTGGTCTTCGTGATAGCCGAGATCGGCGTCAAGACCATGCTCCAGAGCTGCAAGACCGAGATAGTAGACATGCAGTTTCCTGCTGAAAAGCTCCTGTTCGAGCTGTTTGGCAAGACTGCGTTTTCCCGACCCCCTGCTTCCTGTAAAAAGAATGAACTTCGCCCTGTGTCCGTTGGCATGCTCCCGTTCAGGAAGACGCACCAGGCCGTATTCCCAGTGCCGCTCCCGCTCGCTGATGTGACGCTGCAGAGGGGTCTGCCCGGAAGAAAGATTCTCCAGAATAATGCCTCCGCCGGCAATTTCGTAGTTATCGACCACCACGAAGCGTCCGGTAGCTTCGTTCGTCGAGACCGTATCGAATGCGACCGGGCGAACGGTTTCGAAGATGCATTCACCGACATCACGGCAGTCGAGCTGCTGTTTGGAACGGCTGAATACCAGATCCGAAGAGTCAAGCGTATTGTTTATTTCGGCAAGCTTCACGGCAACCCTTGCTGTCCCGACCTTGAGCTTGTACTCCCTGCCTTTTACGAGGGGCGCACGGCCCAGCCAGAAAACGTTTGCCCTGAACCTCGAACCCACCTCGCAAGACGGCTCGGAAACCTTCAGCATGATCTCGCCTGGACGGATATACAGCTGTGTTTCCAGCGTGAATCCTGCCGCCTGGCCGGCTCCCGCCGACCGTTTCGAAGGCGTATTGAAGGACTCGACCGAACGAATAACCGACTGTTTGCCGGAGGGCTGGAACACAACCTTCTCCCCGACCTCGATACTGCCGGCCAGAACCGTTCCGGCAACGATCCTGCGGTCGTCGTTCGATCCGGTGAATTTGTAGATATCCTGAACAGGAAAGCGGAAATGAGCCCCACTGGCGTCTTCGGCGCTCCTGAACAGATCGAGCTGCCGGAGAACCGTATGGCCGCTGTACCACGGCATGCGAAGCGAGTGCTCCGCAATGTTCTCCCCGTCCCTGGCGCTGACCGGAATAAAACTGAGGGGAGTGAGGTCGAGATGGCGCAGATATGCGGTGTATTCATCCCGGAGATCACTGAAAACCTCTTCGCGGTAATCAACCAGATCCATTTTGTTCACAAGAACCGTCACCTGCCTGATCCCCAGCATGGCGGCCATATGGCCGTGCCTTTTCGAATTTTCCTGAATCCCTTCACGGGCATCGATGACAAGCAGGGCGGCTTCCGCCCTCGAGGCTCCCGTGATCATGTTTTTAAGAAATTCTATGTGGCCTGGAGCGTCGATAATGATGTAGTCCCGGAAGTCGCTCCTGAAAAAACATCTCGCCGTATCGATCGTTATTCCCTGCGATTGTTCGTCCTTCAGGGCATCGAGCAGAAATGCGTATTCGAACGGTTTGGCATTTCTCCTGCAACTCTCCTTCACCGATTCAAGCCGCCCTTCGGGCAGCGATCCGGTATCGGCAAGCAGACGGCCGATAACCGTGCTCTTGCCGTGATCCACGTGTCCGATAATGACAATATTCATAACGCTATGCTCTCCTTCACTGATAACATGACCGTACCCGAAACCGGCGCACGCTTGGAGCGCGGGCGCCGCTGTTTTTTACATATAACCGTCCCTGCGAAGCGTCTCGAGACCCCCTCCGTCCTCACGGTCCTGCGCTCGTCCGGAGCGTTCGGCTACGCTCGACAGCCTGCCGTCGGCCAGTTCAGCAATAATCTCGCTGACCGTTGCGGCTTCCGACTCGATAGGCGTGGTGCAGGGAAAACAGCCAAGCGAACGGTATCGGGTTCCGTTTCCCCTGTTGAAATAAAGCGACACGAGCGGAATGTTCTCCCTGCCGATATACTCCCAGACATTGAGCTCCGTCCAGTCGAGAAGCGGATGGATACGGACATGGGTGCCGGGTGCGAAATCGGTTTTGAACTGGTTCCAGAACTCCGGAGGCTGGTCGCCGACGTCCCAGGAATTTTCGCTGTCGCGCGGAGAAAAATACCGTTCTTTCGAACGGCTCCCCTCTTCATCGGCCCTGACGCCTGCAATAACACCGGTATAGGGAGTGCGGCTTTCATCGGGGACGTATTTGCGCAGGGAGTGATCCATCCGGAACCGAGGCCACTGGCCGGAAAGCGTTTTTTTCAGGGCCTCGCTTTTCAGATGCCTGCAACAGGTTATCCTGTCGGTGTTGCCGTCCGGAAACGTCCGTTTCTCTTCGATCGCATCACGATTTTCGCCGTAGATCATGTTGAGATTCCATTCGATCGCTACCCGATCGCGGTATTCGATCATTTCAGGAATCTTGTAACGGGTGTCGATATGAACGAGGGGAATGGGCACGTGCCCGAAAAAAGCCTTGCGGGCCAGCCAGAGCATAACGGTGCTGTCCTTGCCTATCGACCAGAGCATGCAGAGACTTTTGAATTCCCGGTACGCCTCCCTCAGGATATAGATGCTTTGCGATTCAAGTCTGTCGAGATGATCCATGTGATACGTTTTCATGAAAGCGTTATGGTTTTCCGGAGTGCAGTCCGCACTCCCGATGCGTCGGCAGCTCCCACCACCAGCGCCCAGCCCGTATGTCCTCTCCCGGAGTGACGGCCCTGGTGCAGGGTGCGCATCCGATACTTGGGAATCCCCGGTCGTGCAGGGCGTTGTAAGGCACTCCGTAACGCCGGATATACGCCCAGACCATCTCTTCGGAAAATTCCGCAAGAGGATTGATCTTGAAAAGACCGAACCGTTCGTCCCATTCAACCGTCCTTACCGCATCCCGGGTGACCGACTGCCCTTTCCTCAAGCCGCATATCCATGCGTCGAGTTTCGAGAGTTTCTTTTCGAGAGGCCTCACTTTTCTTGTTTCACAGCACCTTCTGCGCATTTCCACACTTTCATAGAAAAGATTGGCCCCGAACAGGGTCTGCATTGCCGATACCTCCGACGTTTCGGGAAAATGCACTTCGATCGGGATCGCGTAACGATTCCGGGTCGCGTCGAGGAGATCGTAGGTTTCCTGATGCAGCCGACCCGTATCCAGCGTAAAAACGGCGATTTCAGGCACGGTTCTTACGATCATGTCGGTGAGCACCTGATCTTCGGCGCCGAAACTCGAGGCAAGTGCGATCCTCCCTGCGCAGAACCGTTTGCCGGCGAGCGAAAGAATCGTCTCCGGGTCTCGTCCGCTCCACTCTCCATTGAGCGCTTCGGCTCTCTTTTTTGCTGTCGAATACATGGTTTTTCGATTATGCGTGCTTTCCGCCTTTTTCAACAATCATGCTCAATCCTCCCGGACGGGGCTCAACCTTCACCACCCTGTTGCCGGCGTCCTTGAGCGTACGGGCCACACGAAAGACCGCCTCGCCCTCGTCGATGAATACCTCGATCAGTTCGCCCGGCTCGAGGGAAAGAAGCGCGTTTTTAACCCGCATGGCATTCAGCGGGCAACTCACTCCCAGAACATCGATGCTTCTGCTTACCTCAAACGCTCCCAAGTATCACCTCCCTGACGGTATCAAGCCCGATCCGGTCGATCATATGCCCGAACCGCTCTTTTTTATTGCCGTGCTGCCGGTAAAATGCTATTGCCTCTTCAACGAGCCGGTACACGTCATCCTCGTCCGTCACGAATTTTTTCAGGAGAGAAGCGAAACGGGGAACCCTGCCCATGGTACCGCCGATATAGACATGGTACCCTCTTTTCCCGACCCGCCAGGCGTCCGATGGACAGAGCGACGTACAGGTCGAGCAATTGATGCATGAGGCTTCGTCCGCCTCATAGCGGAATGGCGTTTCCGGGTTCCCGCCGCTCTCCCTTCGCGAAATGGCCCTGACCGGACAGAGTGACATGCAGAGACCGCAATCGCTGCATGAAGCGGGAACCCACTCCGGCTCGATGGCGCCCCTGATGCCGATATCGTTTTCGGTAGCCTTGCTGCAGTTGTTCGAACAGCCGGCAACGGACATCTTGAACTTTGAGGGAGTTTCCGTCTTGAAGTAGCGCTCGTCGAGCGTTTTTGCCATGGCTTTGGTATCGATCACCCCCTGACGGCAGGTTTCGTTACCCGGACAGGCGACAATCAGGCGGACCCTCGGTCCGCATGCGCCCATTTCCACTCCGCCTTCAAGAAGTTCGAGACGCGCCTTTTCCAGATCCTCCTGGCGGACATAGTGAATCTCGACTCCCTGCCTCGTAGAAAGATGGACACTTCCCCTGCCGTATCTGGCGGCAACACGCGCGATGCAGCGTATCTGGCGCGCTGTCAGGTCGCCGGCAACCGCGTGCAGGCGCATCACATAAAACTCCGGCTGCGTCTGGCGCATCATGCCGACTTTGCCGAGGGCAACCGCATCCAGTTCCAAATCACTCATAAGACTCTGCTGTTTTTACCGATTAAGAGTTGTTCCGTGCGGCGACGGCAAGATTCGAACTTGCGAGAAAAAGGTTTTGCAGACCCTGGTTTCAACCACTCACCCACGTCGCCTTTTCGAAATGCAAAAAATGATCCGGACATGCATGAAACGCTTTCGGTACACACACAAAACCCCTTTGCCGAAAAAGGATGTTTCATGATGCCCGGATCACCGGAGGAAACGACTCAGAACGTTACCGTGGCATAAAGCTCCGTCCTCAGACGGCTCGTATCGGTTTCGACGGTGCCATTATCCTTTTTCGAGGCCAGATACCGAAGCGTCGGAGTCAGACTGAAACTTCCGGAAGCCGCCTCGTAGAGCTTTATTTTGTACTGGGCCCATACGAACTGGTTGGTATAATCAACGTCTGCCGTTCCGGAGCGATCGGTAGTCCGGTTATAATCGTACCAGGCAAGGAAAGGCCCGGATTCGGCTTTGAGCCTGAACAGGTAACCGCTGTAATCGACGCTCTCGCCGCTGCCCGGAGTCGTATCGTCTGCGGAAGTGTAGAATGCACTGACGCCGATTTTTGCTTTTCCTGCGGGAACCGATACGTTCGCTCCGAACGTGACCGGAGTGATGCTGCCGGCAAATGCCGAAAGATCCTGATTGAAAACGCTGTGGTTGGTCAGAGCGGTAAATATCTGCGGCTCGACGGTCACGCTGCCAAGTGCGGTTTTATAGGCAAGAGAGAGGACATAGCCGTCATTGAACAGCCCGTCGCCCTCGCCGGCCTTGTCGTCTTTGGAGTCGTTATCGAAAACGCCGACTACCGCGTTCAGCTCGCCCGGGCCGATTTTCCTGCCGTAGGTAAATCCGAAAAGACGGTCGTTATTGAGCGTATTGACCGGCAGATCGAGCGGCTGGGAGGGATAGAGCGCAAGATCGAACACCGGGTTGTTCGTGCTGTTCAGAGGCAGACGGCCGGCGTAGTAATGACTCTCCTCGAGATTGCGGCCGAAATAGAACTGATAGACGCCGAGCGTGTACCGCTCCGTGTTGGCCGAACCCACCGTCTGCCAGCCGCCGCCGCCTCCCGGAGCCACCGTGCCGTCCGATTTCAGGTTAGGCGCTTCGTTTCCGATGACGGCCTTGAAAACATAACCGCTTCCGAGATCTGCGGATGCATTGAGGCGAACCCTGTACTGGAACAGCAGGTCATCCTCGTTATTGTCCGCTCCCTTATCCTGGAACTGGCCTCTCAGGCGAATGCTTGCATCGCCGCCAAACTTAAGCTCCGCAGCTGCCGGCCGGGCGTAGGACGCCAG
>JAAXXP010000051.1 GCA_013334435.1 Chlorobiaceae bacterium
CCGGTTTCTCTCACTTCCTGCCAACCCTGGCTATCATAAAGACTATACCCACAAGCAGCGAGGCCGCAAGACCGGCGGCGATGTTGTAGACCGCAGCGAGAGCGACAACCTTCGGGGTGAGGTCCACGACCGAACCGGTAAACCGGGAACTCCACAGAAAGGTCGAAGCGCTCAGACCGGTAAAGAAAAAACTGGTCGCCAGACTGCCTGCAAAAGAGACGAAAAGCTTTTCACGCTTTCCTGCAACGACGGACTGCTGGCGGTTCACCTGTTTGCTGCCGTCGGGATCGAGCAGGTTTTTCACCATCATGGCCAGAAGGGCGAACACCAGAAGCACGGGAACATGAAAACCGTAAACCCCCAGAAGCTGAGAACCCGTCAGATCGAAAAATCCCTGGGCAAGCTGACGGGAGGCTGCGCCGAGCATCCAGGACGAAGTGAAAAAGAAAACCGTTCCCCACAAGAGGGTGACCGAAATCCAGATAGCCGGCCCCGGTTTTGCCGGAGTTTTTTTAAGCAGTGCTGCCATAAACCAGTAACAGTTGAATTAAACAAGCATTGAAAGCCGGAAAAAGCTTTCCTGACGCAGCAGATATAAACCCTGCTCCCGCGCTTACAATTCCTCCTTTTCCGGTATTGTCCCCTCAAATTCATCGCGAAAGGGAAACCTGAAAAGCGCAACCTGCGATGCAACGATTATTTTCCATTTTCCGTTTGGATCATTACGTTCATTTGCCGAATTTGGCAACGGGAAGTTTACACAATCTTAACACCGGGACGCTTATGTGTGGAGTTTTCGGCATTTTCAACTCAAAAACTCCCGCTGAAGATACCTTTTACGGTTTATACTCGCTGCAGCACAGAGGGCAGGAGGCTGCAGGTATCGTTGTTGCCGAATACAACAAGGCGAAGAAAAAAACACTCTTCAAGCAGCACAAGGGAATGGGTCTGGTTTCGGAGGTTTTCAGGGACGAAACCATTTTCGAGACCCTGAGCGGTTATGCGGCCATAGGCCACAACCGCTACTCCACCACCGGTTCATCGAAGTCAACCAACAATGTCCAGCCGTTTTCGCTGACCTACCGGTCGGGAAGTCTGGCCATAGCCCACAACGGCAATCTCACCAACTCGAGGGCTCTCAGGCGCGAGCTGACCGAGCTCGGCGTTATCTTCCAGGCCTCTTCGGATACGGAAATCATTCCGCACCTGGCGGCACGCAGCCGCGAAAAAGAGCCGCTGCACCAGATATACGAGGCGCTGCGCCAGGTCCAGGGCGCATACTCCATGGTGATTCTGGCCAACAACCAGATGATCGCCGCACGTGACCCTTACGGGTTCCGCCCTCTTGCGCTCGGCAAGAAAGTAGACCCGCTGACCGGCGAACTCACCTACATCGTAGCCAGCGAAACCTGCGCGTTCGACATCATACAGGCGGAGTACATCCGCGATATCGAGCCGGGCGAGATCCTCATGATCGACCATCTGGCGGTAACCAACGAAAATCCCACGTCGATCTACCTGCCACCCTCGAAACGCAAGGCCCGCTGCATCTTCGAATACGTCTATTTCGCCCGGCCCGACAGCTTCATCTTCAAACACTCCGTCGATAAAATCCGCAGGAACCTCGGCAAGAATCTTGCCAGGGAGTCCGGCATAGAGCAGCTCCCGGACGACAAGCAGATGACGGTGGTCAGCGTACCCGACTCGTCCAATACCGCCGCGCTTGGCTTTGTGAGGGAGAGCAACAAACTCGGCAGGCCGGCGCGGTTCGAGCACGGGCTCATCAGGAACCACTATGTGGGAAGAACCTTCATACAGCCCGGCATCCACAGCAGGGACATCAAGGTCCGCTCGAAATACAACATCGTGCGGGGCGTGCTGGTGGGCCGTCCGATCATCCTGATCGACGACTCCATCGTACGCGGCACCACGGCAAAAATGCTGATCAAGCTGATCCGGGAGGCCGACCCGCAGGCCATCCATCTGCACATCAGCTCGCCGCCCATCACCAATCCCTGTTTTTACGGCATGGACTTCCCGACAAAGCGCCAGCTGCTCACCCATATGTTCGAAACCACCGGCAGCGAGGAGGAGGAGATCGAAAAGATCCGCGAGTATATCGGCGTCGATTCCCTGAAGTACCTCTCCATGCAGGGACTGCTCAACAGCGTGCCGACCTTCGAGAATGAAACCTGCAGCTACTGCACGGCATGTTTCAGCGGCGACTATCCCATCCAGGTCAACGACGCCACCACGGACAAGGAAGAGAACGACTGATCCACGGGGTGCAACCCCGCGCCGGGTACAAAAAAAGCGGGAGCATCTCAAAAAGGTAAAAGAGATGCTCCCGCTTCAGTTTCTGCAAAAAAACCGGCCGATGGCGTTATTTCTTGCCCTGCTTGAACTCGATCCTCACGGAAGTATGCGGAACCGCCTCGAGGCGTTTCTTTGGGATCGGCTTGCCCGACTTGATGCAGATGCCGTAGGTCCTGTTGCGGATTCTGTCGAGAGCCTGGTCGATATAACCGATATACTTTTCATCGCGGGCGATGAACATGAACCGCTGTTCGCGGTCCATCGTCTCCGTTCCGTGATCGGCCATGTGCATGGAGTAGTTCGAGTTTATGGAGTCCTCGACATTTTCATCAGAAAGGGAAGAGCGCAGAATTTCCAGATCACGAAGCACCTCCTCCCGTCTCTTGAGCAGTAACTGCCTGAAATGCTCGAGTTCCTCATCGCTCAGATAGGTTTTCGTCAGAATCGGCTCATCTACCGCTTCGTTCTCCTTTCCTGCCATGCTGCTGCTTTTTTTCGCCATGATACCTCTGATTTACAAGTTCTAACGGCAAACCGTGAAAAAAGATTTGTTAGTATACTACTAACCACAGGATTTTTCAAGTGATAAGCGGCACATTTCACCGTTTACCGACTCCTCTGCGCCGTTTTCGGCCTCCGGGTCGTACCGTGCGGTTTCAAGAGAGGATGCAAGTGTCTCGTCTTTAATATACGCATCATTTCTCTCGACTGCATCGAGAAGTTTGTCGCTGCCCGAGACTTTCAGCCGGATCCGGTCGGTAATCTCCAGACCGCTCTCCTTGCGGAGCGACTGAATCCTGCTGACCAGTTCACGGGCGAGCCCGAGCATAAGAAGCTCTTCGTTCATTTCGGTATCGAGCGCCACCATGATGCCCTGCGCCTCGTCCGAAGCGACCAGCCAGCCTTCGATATCCTCGTGCATGATCTCGACGTCCTGCCGTTCGAGTTCGAACACCCGGCCGTCGAAATCGAGCGTAAGCCGGCCCTCTTTTTCGATAAGCGCTATCTGGCGATGGGTCATAAGCCTGATGGCGTCGGCAAGCACCTTCATATCCTTTCCGTACCGGGGGCCGAGCGTTTTGAAGTTCGGCTTCACCTTTTTGCTGATAACCGTCCCCTCGTCCTCGATATATTCGATTTTCTGCACGTTGACCTCATCGACAATGATGCCGGCCACAAGCTCGTACTCGCCGCGCATTGCCGCATCGTCCACGGCAAGCATGATGCGTTTGAGCGGCTGACGCACCTTGATGGAGGCTTTTTCGCGCATGGTGCGCACCAGGGAGGTCACTGTCTGGGCTTTTTTCATCCGCTGTTCGAGAGGCTTGTCGGTCAGGGACTCCTCAACGGAGGGGAAGGTGGCAAGGTGCACCGACTCCCACGGGTCGCGGTTGCTGACGGCGTTCAGGTTCAGGTATATTTTCTCGGCAATGAACGGGGTGAACGGAGCCAGCAGCTTCGCGGTCGTCATGAGACAGGTATAGAGCGTCTGGTAGGCGGCAAGCTTGTCGGGGCCCATCTCGCTTTTCCAGAACCGCTTGCGCGACCGCCTGATGTACCAGTTGGACAGGTCGTCGACGGTAAAGTCGCCGATCAGCCTGACGGCGCCGGTCAGGTCGTACTGCTCCATGCGCCGGGTTACGCCGGCCACGAGGGTGTTGAGGCAGGAAAGCACCCACCGGTCAAGCTCCGAACGCTCACCGGCAGGAATGTCGGGCTCGGTATAGGTGAAGGCGTCTACATTGGCATAGAGCACGAAAAAGTTGTAGCTGTTGATGAACGCCCTGAAAAAGCGGCGCTGCTCCTCCTCGATCTCGGCGGTATTGAACGACTTCGGCCTCCAGGGAGGACTCGAAACCAGAAGGTACCAGCGAAGCGAATCGGCTCCGTAGCGCTGCATGGTTTCGAAAGGATCGACCACATTGCCTTTCGACTTCGACATTTTCTGTCCCTCACGGTCGAGAATGTGGCCGTTCACGACCAGGTTCTTGTAGGCGACCGTATCGAAAATCAGGGTGGCGATGGCGTGCATGGTGTAGAACCAGCCCCTGGTCTGATCGACCCCTTCGGCGATGAAATCGGCCGGAAAGGTTTTTTCGAAAACGTCCCGGTTCTCGAACGGGTAGTGCAGCTGGGCAAAGGGCATGGAACCGCTGTCGAACCAGACATCGACCAGTTCGGGGGTGCGGTTGAACCGCCGGCCCTCCCTGATGAAGTAGATCCGGTCCACAAAGGGCTTGTGCAGGTCGAGCTCCACCAGGCCCCGGTCGAGCGCGTCTCCGAGCAGGTGGCGCTCGGCGCCGATGTCGATGAACCCCTCGCGAAGTTCGGCGACCGAACCGACGGCGAACATTCTGCCCGAAGAGATATCGTCTCCGATGGCAAAATCCTCGGCTACCCATACCGGCAGCGGAGTGCCCCAGAACCGCTCCCTCGAAAGGGCCCAGTCCTTGTTCTCCTCGAGCCAGTTGCCGAAACGGCCGGAACCGATTTCCGGCGGGCACCAGTTGATGGTTTTGTTCAGTTCCACCATCCGTCCGGCAAGCGCGGTGGTCCTGATATACCACGACTCCCTTGCATAGTAGATAACCGGCACGTCGTAGCGCCAGGAGAAGGGGTAGGTGTGCGTGATGGTTTCGCGGCGATACAGTTTGCCTGCGTCCTTGAGCTGCCGTATGATCAGCGGGTCGGCATCCTTGAAAAACATGCCGTCGTAATCCGGAATTTCTGCGGTGAAACAGCCGTTACGGGCAACCGGCTGCAGCATCGGCAGGTCGTACTGCCGGGCGAGCTCGTAGTCGTCCGCGCCGAAAGCCGGGGCGATATGCACGATGCCTGTACCGTCTTCGGTCGAGACGAACGAGCCCGTGGTAACGTACCAGCAGCGTTTCTGCGGCTGCTGATAGGTGAAAAGCGGCTCGTACCCGATACCCTCCAGCTCCCGGCCCTTCACCGTTCCGGTTACCTGCCAGAGCGACTCTCCGTTCTCGTCCTTTTCCGTCAGCACCTGAAGACGCGACTGGGCAAGAATGAGCACTTCACCGGTCACGCTGTGGCGTACTTTCACATAATCGATATCGGCTCCGGTACAGAGCGCGACGTTGGAAATCAGGGTCCAGGGCGTGGTTGTCCAGACCAGAAAGCTCTCCTGGGAGTCCCTGATGCGGAATTTCACATAGATGCTCGGATCGCTCACCTCTTTATAGCCGAGGGCGAGCTCATGGGAACTCAGCACCGTCTCCGATTTGGGGTCCTGCGGAACGATCTTGTAGTCCTTGTAGATGAGGCCCTTGTCGAAAATGGTTTTCAGCGCCCACCAGACCGACTCCATGTAGTCGTTCGTGCAGGTGATATAGGGTCGATCCATGTCCACCCAGTAGCCCATCTGTTCCGTCAGCTTTCCCCACCCTTCGCGGTTGTCGTCGATATGGTGGTAGACCAGCGCCCGTGCTTCGCTGTTGAACTCCCCTTCCCCGTACTCCACGACCTGCGACTTGTTCTTCAGACCGAGCTTTTTTTCGACGGAAATTTCGACGGGAAGCCCGTGGGTATCCCACCCGGCTTTCCGGGGAACCTGGTACCCCTGCATGGTCTTGTACCGGCAGACGACATCCTTGATGGTACGGCTGAAAACATGGTGCACACCCGGCTTGCCGTTAACCGTCGGGGGACCTTCATAAAATGAAAAAACCTTCGCTGCAGAGCGTTCTTCGAGACTTTTTCTGAAAATACGGTGATCGTTCCAGTAGGCCAGCACCTCTTTTTCAACCGTACTGTAGGGAATGCCGGTGGAATATTCGGGAAATTTTTCGGGCATAATTTATGGATAAACGAAACAAAGAGTCAAAAACGGGAAAATATGCAATATACAAGAAACGGGGGTAAAACAGAACAGGCAGACCCTTCTACACTGGAAAAGCCTGCCTGTAATGTCTATGCGACAGAAAGGATAAGAAAACAACCGCGAGGGAATGTCACTCCATTATTTCTTGTCGCCAAGGGAAGAACTGACGCCTTCGAGAATCTGCTTTGCCACAACCGTCAGGGAATCGAGAGCCTGGGCAACCATCTTGCTGAGCGGGGTAAGGGTATTGTCGAGAAGAGTGCCGACACCCACAAGTATGGTTGAAAAATCACCTTTTACCACATCACCGCCGCTGCTCTGCTGACCCTGTGCAGATGTTTTCATTTCTTCAGCCATGGTACACTCGGTTTAAAATTATCGCGTTATTTCTGGACACTGCCTTCAATGTAATATTTTTCAGGAAGCTATCAAAGCCGCATGAGGGTTTCTGCGCGTCCCGGGCATGAGGAAAAAACGGGCCGGACGCCCCCCCCATCCCCGGCCTGACCGGTTCAGGAGGGCAGGTTGGCCTCTCGGGCGTCGGCGATCCTGCCGTACCGGTCATCAAACCGGACGATGTCATCCTCCCCGAGATAACTGCCGGTCTGCACCTCGATGAGTTCGAGCGGTATCTTGCCGGGATTTTCAAGCCGGTGGAGTGTACCCATGGGTATGTAGGTCGATTGATCCTCGCAAAGGGTGATATCCTTTTCGCCGACCGTGATAAGCGCAGTCCCCTTCACGACGATCCAGTGTTCGGCGCGGTGGTAGTGTTTCTGCAGGGAAAGGGCCGCACCGGGTTTGACGACGATTCTTTTCACCTGAAAACGGTCGGCAAGATCCACGGTCTCATAGGTTCCCCAGGGCCGGTAGACCCTGAGATGGATCTCCGCTTCGCTCCTTTTCGACGCATCGAGCTGCCGGACGATGGCCTTGACATCCTGAACCCTGTCGCGGGAAGCCACAAGTACGGCGTCGGGGGTTTCAACGATGATCTGGTCTTCGAGGCCGACCACCGCGACAAGGCGGCTCGTCGCGTGAATATAGCTGTTGCGGACATCATGCACGAGCACATCGCCTTTAAGGACATTGTTTGCTGCATCATGCTCGTTGAGTTCCCAGAGAGCCGACCATGCCCCGACATCGTTCCAGCCGGCATCGAGCGGCACCACGACCGCACGGGATGTTTTCTCCATCACCGCGTAATCGATTGAATCGGAAGGAGAGGCGCTGAACGCCTCGCGGTCGAGCCGGAGAAAATCGAGATCGGCGGCAGCCTTCCGGTAAGCCATGCGGCACGAGTCGAGCATTGCCGGGTTGGAATGTTCGAGTTCCTCAAGAAAAACGTCGGCCCGGAACAGAAACATCCCGCTGTTCCAGAAATATCCGCCGGACTGTACGTACCGCTCGGCGGTCGCAAGATCGGGTTTTTCGACGAACTCGAGAACCGGACGGCAGGAGTGGTTGTCGGAGCCGGTCTCGGCCCTGATGTATCCGTATCCGGTTTCCGGACCGGAAGGGACGATGCCGAAGGTCACCAGCGCACCGGAAGCCGCGGCCGGATACCCCTCGGCAACTGCCCTGGAAAGCGCCGCCGTATCGCGGATGACGTGATCGGCGGGAAGCAGCAGCAGCAAGGGATCCTGAAACTTCGAAAGGGCGTGTATGGCGGCAACGGCGGCAGCGGGGGCTGTATTTCGGCCGACGGGTTCAAGAATGATCCCTCCAAGGCTTCCGGTAACCTCGCGAAGCTGTTCGGCAACGAGAAAACGGTGCTGCTCGTTACAGATACAGCAGACCGGCCCGAGATCTTCAATACCGGCAAGCCGGAGGACGGTTTCCTGCAGCATGGTTTTGTCCGTGACGAGAGGAAGGAGCTGTTTCGGATAAAGAGCCCTCGAAAGAGGCCAGAGGCGCGTCCCGGATCCGCCGCTTAAAATTACCGGAATGATCATTTGACGAACATGATTGAAACGTTAGCAGAAGCGCAGGGCGCCGAAGAAGGATACATCACCTCCGGAGGTACCGCTCTTCGTAAAGCCGCCAGGTGGAAGCGATCAGGGTATCTGCGTCGCTGTATTTCGGCTGCCACTGCAGCAGCTCTCTTGCTTTCTTCGAGGAGGCCACCAGTTCGGAAGGGTCGCCCTCCCGCCTGCCGGTTATTTCCGCAGGAATCGGCCGGCCGGTCACCATGCGGGCCCGCTCGAGCATTTCGAGCACGCTGATGCCGTTTTCGCTGCCGAGATTGACCGAGAGGCTCAGGCGGTTTTTCCTGATATACTCGAATGCGCTGACGTGGGCCGAGGCAAGATCGCTGACGTGGACATAGTCCCTGATGCAGGAGCCGTCCCTTGTAGGGTAGTCGTCGCCGAAAACCGAAAGCCGCGAGCGGAGTCCCGCGGCAACCTCCATGACGACCGGCAGAAGATTTTCGGGATTGCGCTCCAGCCCCCTGACGCGCCTGGCCACATCATAACCCGCAGCGTTGAAATAACGGATGGCGGCATAGTTGAGCCCTTTGAGCCGGTCGTACCAGCCGAGCAGCCGTTCTATTTCAAGTTTGGTAAAGCCATAGAAATTTTCAGGTTCCTTCGGATGCTCCTCGTCGATCGGCAGATAGGCCGGATTGCCGAACACGGCCGCGGACGACGAGAAAATAAGGGCGCCGACCGAAGCTGCCGTGGCGGCGTTGATAATGTTGATGGTCCCTGCAAGATTCGCCTCGGCATACTCCTCGGGACAGAGCATCGACTGCCCGGCGGCTTTCAGGGCCGCAAGATGCACGCATCCGTCGAACCCCTTGCCCATTACGGCGGCAAGCTGTGTGGGCCGCATGATATCGCCGTGGACAAACCCTGCCTCCTCAAAGAGGTTTTCCCTCGAACCGGTCGAAAGATTGTCGAAAACCGTGACACGGAAACCGCTGTCGAGAAAAGCCCTGACGACATGGCTGCCGATATATCCGGCGCCTCCGATAACAAGAATATGCATGCTGGTTCGCTAAGAGTTCGAAAAAACCGACATCGGGAAAGCCCGTTTCCTCATCCCTCAAGGGCGTCTTCAAGCAGAGCCCTGAGTTTCCGGCACAGATCGAGACTTTTTCGGGCTCCTTCAAAGGCCTTCCGGGCCTGCTCTTCCGTAAAAATATCCCAGGGCGACTGATAAGCGGTCTCCCGTCCGTATTTTGCCAGCATTTTTTCATGCGAATCGTGCAGTTCAAGCTCGGGCAGCAGAGCCCTTATGAGCTCGGCAACCTCCTCCGAAACCGTCCCTTCGGCAAGAAGCTGGGGAAGGTGCTTTTCGGGATGGTGGGTCGTGCGCGACACGCCGAAAAGCATGAGCACGGCAATGCCGCAATTATCGATACACAGGTTGGAACCCGAAACACATGAACGCCAGCGCTTGAGCCGCAGATCCTCATCGGCCTCGCCGAGAAACCCTTCGGCAAGCAGGAAACGGTATGCAATATCCTTGCGGACTTTCATGATTGTACCTCCACGAATTGACTTCGGAAATCCCGGTTTTTCACCAGGACAGAACGACTCGCGCGCCTTCGGGAGCCGCTCTGTTTACTGTTTGTGAATATAGCAATTGCTGCAGGAATTCTCCATACCCCCGGGAACGCTCCTTCAGCTGCCTGCGCCCGAAGAGCTGTACATCTTCTCGTAATAGTCCCGGTATGCGCCGGACGTCACCTGGTCAAGCCACTCCTGGTTGTCGAGATACCACTCCACCGTGCGCTCCAGCCCCTCTTCGAAGCGTATGGAGGGCGCCCATCCGAGTTCCCGCTGAAGTTTGGACGAATCGATGGCGTAGCGAAGGTCGTGTCCGGCCCGGTCGGTAACATAGGTTATCAGCTTTGCGGACTCTCCGGGTTCACGACCCAGTTTCCGGTCCATGATGACGCACAGCAGCCGGATGAGATCGATATTGGTCCATTCGTTATGGCCGCCGATATTGTAGGTCTCTCCGTTGTTTCCCCTGTGATAGATCACATCGATGGCCGAGGCGTGATCTATCACCCACAGCCAGTCGCGGATGTTCTCCCCCTTGCCGTAAACCGGAAGCGGCTTTTTCAGGCGGATGTTGTTGATGAAAAGCGGAATCAGCTTTTCAGGAAACTGGCAGGGGCCGTAATTGTTCGAGCAGTTGCTGATAACCACGGGCAGCCCGTAGGTATCGTGCCATGCCCTGACGAAATGGTCGGACGAGGCTTTCGAGGCCGAATAGGGGCTGTGCGGATCGTACGGGGTCTCTTCGGTGAAAATACCCTCACGGCCGAGCGAACCGTATACTTCGTCGGTAGAGATGTGATAGAACCGCTTGCCCGAAAAATCTCCGGCCCAGCAGCGTCGGGCCGCATCCAGCAGGTTCACGGTACCGATGACGTTGGTGGCCACGAATTCGAGCGGGCTTGCTATCGAACGGTCCACATGCGACTCCGCAGCCAGATGGATCACCCCGTCAAAACGGTTTTCGCTGAAAAGGTTCTCGATAAAGGGCGCATCGGTGATATCCCCTTTCACGAACCGGTAATTCCCGAGGTGCTCGATGTCCCTGAGGTTTACGAGATTGCCCGCATAGGTAAGGCTGTCGAGGTTGGTGATCGTATAGGATGGATAGGCATTGAGGAAATGCCTGACCAAATGGGAGCCGATGAATCCTGCTCCACCAGTAATCAGAATATGCGTGTCTGACATGGTCGGTGGTTGATTGGTTAAGGATTGTCTGAACGGGCAAGCAGCTTTTCGAGAGCATCGTGCCAGTGGGGTATTTCAATCCCCCACTCCTTTTTTATGGCCCCCTTGTTGAGCACGCTGTAGAATGGGCGGGGCGCCGGAGTGGGATAGCCGCTGCTTTCGATGGGAAACACCCTGCAGGAGAGATCTTTCAGGCGCATGATGGCCGCCGCGAAATCGTACCAGGAGCAGACCCCTTCATTGGAATAGTGGTAGATGGCCGCATACCGTTTTTCCGGCCGGATTCCGCCGAGCAGATCGAGAATCGCTCCGGCAAGATCCGAAGCACAGGTCGGCGTCCCGATCTGGTCGAAGACAACATCGATCCGCTCTCTTTCACGGCCGAGCTTCAGCATGGTTTTCAGAAAATTCTGTCCGTGGAGCGAATAAAGCCAGGAGGTGCGGATGATCAGGTACGAAGGCGCGATCTCCTGAATCAGCTTTTCCCCCGCAAGTTTCGACTGCCCGTACACGCCAAGCGGAGCCGGAGAATCGGATTCCCGGTAGGGACGGCAAGAACGGCCGTCGAAAACATAATCGGTGGAAACATGCAGGAGCAGTGCCCCCCGTTCCCTGGCGCACCGGGCAAGAACTCCCGCACCGTCGCAATTCACCCTGGCGGCCAGCTCAGGCTCGCTTTCCGCGCGGTCAACCGCCGTGTAGGCGGCACAGTTGATCACGACATCGCACCCGCAGCGCTGCATGGCATCGGCTACCTGGGAAAAACTGGTGATATCGAGTTCAGGAAGATCGAAGAAAAAAAAATCCGATCCGGGAGTACCTGCCGCAAGCGCCCTGATCTCCGTGCCAAGCTGACCGTTGCTTCCGGTAACGAGAATATTCATGACTGGTTCTCAGGGTTTTACATGCCATTTTGATTCAAAGTCAAACGCGCCCGCTTCGGCAAATGAAGGAAGGGCGGCATCTTTTGCCGAAAGAGCGATATCGCCTTCCGGAATCCGCCAGTCTATTCCAAGATCAGGGTCGTTCCAGACGACTCCGGCATCATGGGCCGGCGAATAGTAATTATCGCATTTATAGGCAAAAACCGCCTCATCGGACAGTACGGCGAACCCATGGGCGAATCCTCTGGGAATCCACAGCATGTTCTTTCTGTCCGAATCCAGTTCGACGGCCACATGCATGCCGTAGAATGGCGAACCTTTGCGAAGGTCTACGGCCACATCGAGCACCCGTCCCGATACCACCCTTACCAGTTTGGACTGGGTATGGGGAGGTTTCTGGAAATGCAGGCCGCGCAGCACGCCGTACGACGACTTCGATTCATTGTCCTGAACGAAATCGACAGGTCCGGCATGTCTCTCGAAAATATCGTGCCGGTATGTCTCAAGAAAATAGCCCCGATCGTCTCCGAACACCTTCGGTTCAAAGATCAGGACATCCGGAATGGCGGTTTCAATAATGTTCATACCGAAAAAAAGTAACCGGAAACAGACCTGCAGGAGGGTTTGTGCCCTGGACAGGCCCAAGATGTTTTTTCAACTGATAATACGCCTGAAGAATAATGCAACAGGAACGTGAATGCAAAATATTTCTCTTTTTTTCAGGCAGCGCTCAGCAGATTCTGGGCAGCTGCTCGCCAGCCGGCAGATCGACGATTCGACGGCTTCCGAATACGGTTTTCATGATGACCATTCCGGAGTGCTCCGCACTTGCCGATCCGATAACGGCCGCATTCCGGCCCTCGTCGAA
Source organism: Chlorobiaceae bacterium (assembly GCA_013334435.1). Lineage (GTDB taxonomy): Bacteria > Bacteroidota > Chlorobiia > Chlorobiales > Chlorobiaceae > Chlorobium. The sequence goes on from JAAXXP010000051.1 coordinate 12,613, forward strand.
AGAGCGCAGCACATCAAGCGCCCTGGAAACAGCTGCCGCAGGCAGTGCAACGATAATCTTTCCTTCATTGGCGACATGCAGCGGATCGATGCCGAGCAGCTCACAGGCTCCTCTGACTGCAGCATTGACGGGTATGGCATCTTCGACAAGCTCGACGCCAACCGAGGAGGAAACCGCAAGCTCGTTGAGCACGGCGGCAACGCCGCCTCTGGTCGGATCCCGCATGGCGTGAACCTCCGGCACCGCGTCGAGCAGGGCTTCCATCATATGGTTGAGGGAAGCGCAATCACTGGTGATGCCGGATTGAAAGGAAAGCCCCTCCCTTGCCGTCATGATGGACATCCCGTGGTCGCCCACCGTGCCGGAAAGCAGGATGGCATCACCCGGCTTCAGGTTACGGCAGGAGAGCGTGACGTCATCGCGCAGCAGCCCGATACCCGAGGTGTTGATAAAAATGCGATCGCACGATCCTCGCTGCACGACCTTGGTATCACCCGTCACGATCAGCACTCCGGCTTTGCGGGCGGCCTCGGCCATGCTCCGGACAATCCCTTCGAGTTCGGCAAGCGGGAACCCCTCCTCAAGCACGAAACCGGCGCTCAGATAGAGCGGACGCGCCCCTCCGACGGCAAGATCGTTGACCGTTCCGTTGACGGCCAGCGAACCGATGGTTCCACCGGGAAAGATACAGGGCGTGACCACATAGGTGTCGGTGCTGAACGCTATCCTGCCGGAAGGAAGGGTGAGTTTGGCCTGGTCGTCCATAAGATCGAGAAAGGCGTTGCCGAGATGCGGCATGAACACCTGTTTCGTAAGCTCCTGCGAAAATCTTCCTCCCGCCCCGTGAGCCATCTGGACGGTCTCGGAGTGCAGAAACGGAAGCGGACAGACGAATGGTTCACTCATAAGGAATCGGGGTTGCGGTGATAGCGGTAGTAAGCGGCGCAGGCTCCTTCGGAGGAGACCATCGTTGCGCCGAGGGGGCTTTGCGGAGTGCATTCGCTACCGAAGGCCGGACAGGCATCGGGCTTCAGGTGCCCCTGCA
>JAAXXP010000052.1 GCA_013334435.1 Chlorobiaceae bacterium
CTTTTCTGTTTCTCATCTTTTTCTGAAGCCTGAAGCGGCCGGCAGGGATCACATGCCGGGCGCCTCGATCTCTTCATCGGCAACAGCTGCAGCAGTTTCTGCAGTTTCAGCAGGCTTCTGCGTCTCGCCGTTCAGCCTGATGCTGCGATAGCGCTTCAGGCCGGTTCCTGCCGGAATAAGCTTGCCGACAATGACATTCTCCTTGAGACCGAGCAGATTGTCGATCTTTCCGGCAACAGCGGCATCGGTAAGCACCTTTGTGGTCTCCTGGAACGATGCTGCGGAAATGACGCTCTCGGTCTGCAGCGCGGCACTGGTGATACCGAGAAGCACCGGATGGGAGGTCGCCTGCAGGGCGGGCTCGAACACAACCATCATCTTGCTGTTTTTACGCAGTTCGCGGTTGAGCTTGGTGATGTCCCGTATCTTGTAAAGCTGGCCGTCCTGTATTCTTGCCGGCGCATCGCCCCTTTCGGTAACCCTTACCTTTTCGGCGATGCTTTCGTTCGCTTCGATAAAGGCGCTGCGGTCGATCAGGTCGCCCGGAAGGAGATCGGTATCTCCCGGCTCCTCGACACGGACTTTCTGCAGCATCTGACGAACGATCACCTCAAGATGCTTGTCGTTGATTTCAACGCCGGCGTTGATCTGGTACACCTTCTGGATCTCGTTGACCAGGTACTGCTGTACCGCATTGGGACCCTGGATCCGGAGAATATCCTGCGGCGAAATGGCGCCGTCGGTCATCGCATCGCCGGCCTTGACCTCGTCACCCTCGTTGGCGAGCACATGCTTGCCGACCTGGACGTAATAGATCTTCTCTTCGCCGAAATCGTTCTTGACCTTGATCTCCTTGCTGCTTCTGCGCTGTGAACCGAAACTCACGTAACCGTCGATCTCGGAAACGATTGCCGGATCGGACGGGATGCGGGCTTCGAACAGTTCGGTAACTTTCGGAAGACCGGCCGTAATGTCGCCGCCAACCCGGTCGAGGTTTCTCGGGACCTTGGCGATGATATCGCCCGGCAGCACCTTCTGGCCGTCCTCCACATAGAGGTTCGACTTGATCGGCACCGGATAGGTTTTCCTGATCTCGCCGCTGGCGTCGATAATCATGATCCTCGGCTCCCTGGTCTCGTTGGCGCGGAGCTTCGAACGCCAGTTGATGATGGTGTGCTGGGCGAAACCGGTCTGCGGATCGACCTCTTCCTTGTAGGTCACACCTTTTTCGATATCGGCAAATCTCACCGAACCGGGCGTTTCGGCAATGATCTGGGTGCTGTTGGGCTCGCTGCTGAAAAGCACCTGGTCTTTTCTCACGATATCTCCCGAACGGCAGTTGAGATGCGCGCCGTGCGGTATGACATAGCGCTTGAAAACCTTGCCTGATTCGGGATCGACGATATTGATCTTGCCGTTCTTCTGGATCACGATCGTATGGATGTCTTCGACCCCGTCATCGTTGATGCTGCTGTGCTCGACGGTCTTGACATCCTCGAACTCAACCAGACCTTCGTTGAAGGCCTTGGTCTCGGTTTCGGAAATACCTCCCTGTGCCGTACCGCCCTGGTGGAAGGTCCGGAGCGTAAGCTGCGTTCCCGGCTCGCCGATGGACTGGGCGGCGATAACACCGACCGCCTCGCCGATTTCGACCAGCTTGTGAACGGCAAGGTTGGTGCCGTAGCATTTCGAACAGATGCCGGTTTTGGACTCGCAGGTAAGCACCGAACGGATTTCAGCCTCCTCGACTCCCGCGGTATCCTGAATGAGCTCTGCGAGCTCATCGGTAATGATCTCGCCGGCCTTGACGACAACACTGTTGTTCAGGCTGTCGTAGATATCCCGTGCGGCAACACGACCGCGGATCTTTTCGCGGAACTTGATCTGGCCGCTGGTCTCTTCCTCGATAATGCGTTGGACATGCAGGCCCCTCGTGGTGCCGCAGTCATCGATGGTCACAATGACGTCCTGGGCCACATCGTGCAGCCTTCTGGTCAGGTAACCCGCGTCAGCCGTCTTGAGCGAGGTATCGGAAAGACCCTTGCGGGCGCCGTGCGTTGAAATGAAATACTCGAGAACCGTCAGACCCTCCTTGAGGTTCGAGATAATCGGGTTTTCGATAATCTCTCCCGGCTGGCCCGACATGGATTTCTGCGGACGGGCGATCAGACCCCTCATGCCTGTCAGCTGACGCACCTGCTCTCTGGAGCCTCGGGCGCCGGAATCAAGCATCATATAGAGCGGATTGAATCCCTCGCGGTCCTTCTTCAGCTTCTGGTAGGACTCCTCCGCGACAATATTGGAGGTTTTCTGCCAGACGTCGACGATCTGGTTATAGCGTTCGTTGTCGGTCAGGGTGCCCCGGTTGTACTCCTTGACGACCTTGGTGCTGTCCTTCTGGGCGCTCTTGATGTGGCGGACCTTCGTCTCGGGAACGATCGCGTCGGAAAGACCGACGGAAAGCCCTCCCTTCATGGCGTAATGGAAACCGACCTCCTTGATGTTGTCGAGGAACCTTGCGGTTTCGACATTACCGACTTCGCTGCTCAGGCGGCCGATCAGCTCCTTGGCGACCTTCTTGTCGATAACCCGGTTGATGAAGCCGATGGAGGCGGGCACATGCTGGTTGAAAATCACCCTGCCCACCGTGGTCAGCAGCATTTTTTTCTGTTCGAGCTGCGAACGCAGCCACTTGTACTTTTCGGATTTTTCATCGACAATGGTGTCGAGCACTCTGAGCGGATCGAATTTCTGGTCGATGAGGCCGCTGTTGCAGACGAATATCTGGGCGTGCAGACCGACCTGCTGTTCGTTATAGGCGATCAGCACATCTTCGGGACTGTAGAAAATCCTGGCTTCGCCCTCTTCTCCCGAACGCGATTTGGTCAGATAGTACATGCCGAGTACCATGTCCTGCGAAGGGACGGTGACCGGCTTGCCGGACTGGGGAAGAATCAGGTTGTGCGACGACAGCATCAGAAGCGATGCTTCGATCTGGGCCTCCTGGGAGAGCGGAACGTGTACGGCCATCTGGTCGCCGTCGAAGTCGGCGTTGAACGCCGTACAGACCAGCGGATGAATCTGGATGGCCTTGCCTTCGATCAGTACCGGCTGGAAAGCCTGGATACCGAGACGGTGCAGGGTTGGAGCGCGGTTCAGAAGCACCGGGCGCCCGTCGATAACCTTTTCAAGCACATCCCAGACTATCGGATCTTTCTTGTCGATAAGCTTCTTGGCCGATTTGACCGACTTGGCTATGCCGCGCTCGACGAGACGGCGAATGACAAACGGCTGGAAGAGTTCGATGGCCATGCTCTTGGGAAGTCCGCATTCATGCAGCTTCAGCTCGGGACCGACCACGATGACCGAACGGCCGGAGTAATCGACCCTCTTGCCGAGCAGGTTCTGGCGGAAGCGCCCCTGCTTGCCCTTGAGCGCATCGGAAAGCGATTTCAGCGGTCTGTTCGACTCTCCGGTCTTGACCGCGTTGGCCTTTCTGGAGTTGTCGAAGAGGGCGTCCACGGCCTCCTGCAGCATCCGCTTTTCGTTCCGGAGAATAACCTCCGGGGCGCGGATGTCGATCAGCTTCTTCAGCCGGTTGTTCCGGATGATGACGCGGCGGTAGAGATCGTTGAGATCGGATGTCGCGAACCGTCCACCCTCGAGCGGCACCAGCGGACGCAGTTCGGGCGGAATGACCGGAACGACCTCCATAACCATGTACTCCGGCTTGTTGCCTTCATACACGTAAGGTTCGGGCATATCGTCCTCGGGGAAAAGGCCGGTACTTTTCTTGCGGGTCCTCTTCTGGGGTTCGTAGCTTTTTCTGAACGATTCGACCACCTTGAGCCGTTTGAGCGCATCGGCGCGCTTCTGCTCGGAGCTGCTCTCCCTGAGCACCTTGCGCAGGGTTACGGCGGTCTCGTTCAGATCGATATTCTTCAGGAGCAGGTGAATCGCCTCTCCGCCCATCTTGGCGACAAACTTCGCCGGATCGGTATCGTCGAGGTCCTGGTTGTCCTCGTACTCGGTGATGATCTGGAAGTACTGCTCTTCGGTCAGGCGGTCGAGCTTTTTGATGCCCTGTTTCTCTCCGGGTTCACCGGGATTGATGACCACATAGACCTCGTAGTAGATAATCCGCTCCAGCTCCTTTGTGGAAAGATCGAGCAGCGCTCCGATCTTGCTGGGCACCGAACGGAAAAACCAGGTGTGCACGACCGGTACGGCAAGCGAAATATGACCCATACGTTCGCGGCGCACGCTTTTCGTGGTAACCTCGACGCCGCAGCGGTCACAGATGATGCCTTTGTAGCGGACCCTCTTGTATTTGCCGCAGTAGCACTCCCAGTCCTTGGTTGGTCCGAATATTTTTTCGCACATCAGGCCGTCTCGTTCCGGCTTGAAGGTGCGGTAGTTAATGGTCTCCGGCTTGAGCACTTCGCCCCGTGAATGGGCAAGAACGCTTTCAGGAGACGCTATACTGAATTTTATCCTTGAAAAATCACCTTTCAACGGCGATGCTCCCTGTGAAAAAATCATATCAATATCCTCTCGTTAAACGACCTTTTTAAATCCCTTTTATGATCTCCTCCGTTAAAGCGGATGCTGCTAAGGAACCCTGTCATCGATACGGATTTCAAGTCCAAGACCCTGAAGCTCCCTGACCAGCACGTTGAACGATTCCGGGGTTCCTGGTTCCGGCAGGTTCTGTCCCTTGACAATGGCCTCATAGGTTTTGTTGCGGCCGATCACATCATCGGACTTGACCGTCAGCATCTCCCTGAGAATATTTGCCGCACCGTACGCCTCGAGCGCCCAGACCTCCATTTCACCGAACCGCTGGCCGCCGAACTGGGCTTTACCGCCGAGAGGCTGCTGGGTAATGAGCGAGTAGGGTCCTGTCGAACGCGCATGGATCTTGTCGTCAACCAGATGGCTCAGCTTCAGCATGTAGATGTAGCCGACCGTCACCTCGTCATCGAATTTTTCGCCGGTCCGTCCGTCAAAAAGACTGACTTTGCCGTGTGCGGGCAGACCTGCCCGTTCAAGCTCTTTCTGCACCTCTTCATAGGTTGCACCGTTGAAGATCGGGGTCTTGAACTTGACGCCGAGTTTTTTGGCCGCCCATCCGAGCGAAGTTTCGTAAAGCTGTCCGATGTTCATACGGCTCGGCACACCGAGCGGATTAAGCACGATATCGACAGGGGTTCCGTCTTCCATGAAAGGCATGTCCTCTATCGGCAGAATCTTGCCGACGACACCCTTGTTGCCGTGACGGCCGGCCATCTTGTCGCCCACCTGGATCTTGCGCTTCTGTGCGATATAGACCTTTGCGAGCTCTTCGATGCCCGGAGGCAGTTCGTCGCCCACATTGAGCTTGTATTTTTCATTTTCCCGCTCATCGGCGATATCCTTGAGCATGAACCGGAACTCCTTGACGAGACGGACAACATTTTCGTTGACCTTCTGGGATTCCACCACGCCTTTGGTGAAGTCGATCGATTCGAGGAACGGCAGACCGCCGAAGCGCGCCAGCAGGCTCTCGTCGAACACGGTCCCCTCGGCTACCAGAACCTTCCCTTTTTCATTGAAGATACCGGAGCTCTTTTTGCCGGAGAGCAGCTGGTTCAGCCACTTGGTGAACCGTTTGCGCAGATCGTACTCTTTCTGGTCGTACCGCTTGTCGACAACCTCGATGCGCTCCTTGACGTCAAGGCCGACTTTCTTCTTGCGGCTGAACAGCTTGGTCTTGATGACAATGCCTTTCATGCCGGCAGGCACATGCATCGATGCATCCTTGACATCGCTCGACTTGTCTCCGAAAATGGCCCGGAGCAGTTTTTCCTCCGGCGTGGGATCGCTCTCGCCTTTCGGGGTGATCTTGCCGACAAGAATATCGCGCTCCTTGACTTCGGCGCCGATACGCACAATGCCGTTTTCATCGAGGTTTCTCAGCGCGTCTTCGCTGACATTGTAGATATCACGGGTGAACTGTTCCTCTCCCCGCTTGGTATCGCGGACATTGGCTTCGAACTCGTGGACATGAATCGAGGTGAACACATCGTCGAAAACGAGGCGCTCACTCAGGATGATGGCATCCTCGAAGTTGTACCCCCGCCATGGCATGAAGGCCACGAGCACGTTTTTGCCGAGCGCGAGCTCTCCCTCTTCGGTCGAAGAGCTGTCGGCCAGCACATCGCCCTTGACAACCCGCTGTCCGCCATGCACAAGCGGCTTCTGCGAAATACAGGTATCCTGGTTCGAGCGCTTGAACTTGATAAGCTTGTAGGTTTTCAGTCCCTCATCCGGATCGAGCATCGACAGGTGAACACCGTTTTCGGTATCCACATCGTAGCGAACCCGTATATAGTCCGCCGTTACCTCGTCGACAACGCCGGCCTGTTCGGCGACGATGACCGAACGGGAATCCCTTGCCACCTTGGCCTCCATGCCGGTACCGACAACCGGGGCCTCGGAGGTGAGCAGCGGAACCGCCTGGCGCTGCATGTTCGCGCCCATGAGCGCGCGGTTGCCGTCATCATGTTCGAGGAAGGGAATAAGGGCTGCAGCAGCGCTTACAATCTGCACCGGAGAGACATCCATGTAATTGACATCCTCTGCAGGCACAAGCGGATAGTCGCCCTTTGTCCTTGCCTGAACCGACTCTACGGCTATTTTCTGGTTTCCGTCCAGCGGTATGCTGACCGGAACGGTTATCTTGTTTTCCTCATCCTCGGCGGAAAGCATGACCACCTTTTCGGTCACCTGTCCGTTCTCGACCACACGGTAGGGAGTCTGGATAAACCCCTTGTCGTTGATTTCCGCATAAACCGAAAGCGAAGAGATAAGACCGATGTTCGGACCTTCAGGCGTCTCGATGGGGCATAGCCTGCCGTAGTGTGTATAGTGAACGTCGCGAACCTCGAATCCTGCACGTTCGCGGGTAAGGCCGCCGGGTCCCAGAGCCGAAACCCTGCGCTTGTTGGTCATCTCGGCAAGCGGGTTGGTCTGGTCCATGAACTGCGAAAGCTGACTCGTGGCAAAGAAGCTCGAAACCACGCTGGAGACCGTTCGGGCGTTGATGAGATCAGCCGGAGCGATCTTGTCCGAATCGCGGGAGTTGAGCTTTTCACGCACGTTCTTGCCCATTCTTGCCAGTCCCACGACAAACTGCGCCGCGAGCTGTTCACCGACCGAGCGGACCCGGCGGTTTGCAAGGTGATCGACATCATCGACCTCTGCCTGTCCGTTGACAAGCTTGATCAGGTAATTGATGACGGCAATGATATCGAAATGCGTGAGAACCAGGATATCCTCGCCGACCGGTTCATCGGAGAACGACTGGATGGTCTGCAGGATTTTCTGGTATATCGTATCGGAAAGCTCCCTGAGGCCGGCCTTGCCTGAAAGATAGGACTCCAGCTCTTCGAACTCCCTGCTGAGCTTTTTGCGGATCCTGTAGCGGCCGACATCGCCGAGATCGTACTTCTTCTGATTGAAGAACGTCCGCTCGAGAAAACTGCGTGCGGCGTCGATATCGGGAGCTTCGTTGGCCCTCAGCTCCTCGTAGACAATTTCGAGCGCCTCCTCTTCGGTGGCGGAACTGTCGTTGAGAATGGTATTGATGATGATCGACTTGTCCTGCCCCTTGTCGGTGCCCGAGTAGCTCTTCATCACCTTTACCGACTTGTAGCCTGCGGCAAGGATCTGGTCGAAAATCTCTTCGGTAATTGCCGTTCTGGCGCTGACAACCTCGCCGGTCTGCATATCGACAATATCGGAAGCCAGATACTGGCCGAGCAGCTGATCCTTCTTGGCGGCACTCAGTTTGACCTCTTCGACAAGATCGAAAAGGCTGAGGATATCCTCGTCCTTGGCGAATCCGATAGCCCTGAGCAGCGCGCTGACCAGAAAGTTCTTCTTCTGGTCGATATAGACGAATATCTGGTTGTTGATATCAGTCTGGAATTCGATCCATGATCCCCTTGTAGGCACGATCTTGGCCGAATACATTTTCTTTCCGTTGGGGTGGACGGCCTCGCTGAAGACCACACCCGGAGAACGGTGAAGCTGGGCGACGACAACCCTCTCGGCGCCGTTGACGATAAAGGTGCCCCGTTCGGTCATGTAGGGAATCCTGCCCAGATAAACCTCCTGCTGGATGGTCTCTTTCCAGTCGGCCTCATCGGGTTCGTCCTTGTAGGACAACTTGAGTTTAACCTTGAGCGAAACATCGTAGGTAAGCCCGCGTTCGATACAATCCTCAACGGTGTACTTGGGCTTGTCGAAACTGTATGAAATATATTCAAGCAGATACAGGCCGCGCGTATCGGTTATGGGAAAAGCGCTGCGAAGCACCTTTTCCAGCCCCTGGTCCTTGCGTTTGGCAAGAGGGACGCTGTCCTGGATAAAATTATGGAATGAATCGAGCTGAACTTTCAGTAAATCAGGAGGATCGATAATGCTTTGAATTTTGGAAAAGTCAATACACGGTGTTGTTGTTGCTTCAGCCACTTTCACATGCACCTCGCTTTTATCAATTGCATGAATTTCTTACAGATTTAAGATCATAACAAAAAACCGCAAAGACTTTGCCGGAACAGAACATCCGGCCGAGCCTCACTCACATCACAGCAGAAACGGTCATCCGGTCGAAATAATACAAACGGACAAAGCTCCGTCTCTCAGGGGAGACGGAGCTTGTTGTTGGAATGACGCGTAAAAAAGATCACTTAACCTCTACGCCTGCGCCAACTTCTTTGAGTTCTTTGGCGATCTTTTCTGCCTCATCCTTCGAAACGGCTTCCTTGACGGTCTTCGGTGCACCATCAACCAGATCCTTCGCTTCCTTGAGTCCAAGACCGGTGATTGCACGGACAACCTTGATAACGTTGATCTTGCTTTCGCCTGCGGAGGTCAGCACGACATCAAACTCGGTTTTCTCTTCAACTGCAGGAGCATCGCCTGCTGGAGCTGCAACTGCGGCGCCGGCGAAAACTGCAGGAGCTGCGCTTACACCGAATTTCTCTTCAAGCGCCTTGACCAGCTCGGATGCTTCTGTAAGGGTAAGCTTACCAATTTCCTCTACAAGTGTTTCAATAGACATTATTTCCCTCTCCTGTTTGTTGTGTAATTAACTATAATCTTGAGTGCGTAATAGACTTTGTTACGGCTCACTGCTTCTGCTTGGCAACCTGGTCGAGAACCGATACGAGGTTCCGCATGACCGCATTGACCACCATAGGCACGGAGCTGACAACGTTGTTGATGAGACCTGCCGCACGACCGATATTCTCGGTTTTGCCGAGCATCTCCGAAAGCAGGACAAGCTTGTCCTCACCATAAACAACACCGTCGATAGAGGCCATCTTGAACTTCAGCGCCTCGTTGGTCTTGCTGAACTTCCTGATGATTTTTGCCGGAGCCAAAGGATCGTCGTAGCCAAAAGCGACAGCGGTAGTGCTTTTCAGCCCGTCAGCAAGCTTGTCGCCCTGTTCCAGCTCCTGCAGAGCCTGCTTGACGAGGGTGTTCTTGATGACCTTGTACTCGATGCCTGCTTTTCTGAACTCATTGCGAAGCTCGGCCATTTTCGCCACGTTCAGTCCCTGGTATTCCGTCAAATATAATCCCTGGGTTCTGCCGATCTTCTCGGCAACCTCCCGAACAATCTGCTCTTTTTTATCCCTTTTCATCACTGTAAACCGTTTATGTTAGGCAACAAATTTTTCTTTCCTGACCCTCACGCTCGGAGACATCGTGCTTGAAACCGCTATTCCCTGCACGTACTGCCCCTTGGCTGCGGAAGGCTTCAAACGGACCACCTCCCTGACGAAGCTGGTAATGTTCTCGACCAGCTGCTCGGGCTGAAAGGATACTTTTCCTACCGGAGCGTGAATATTGCCTGCCTTATCGACTCTGAACTCGATCTTGCCGGCCTTCACCTCTTTAACGGCTTTTGCGACATCCATCGTAACCGTTCCCGATTTCGGGTTCGGCATAAGACCACGGGGACCGAGAATTTTGGCGACCTTGCCAAGCTGACCCATCACATCGGGAGTGGCGATGATGACATCGACACCGGTCCATCCGGACTGGATTTTCTCGATGTACTCTTCGAAACCGACAAAATCGGCGCCGGCATCCTTTGCCTCTTCAGCCTTCGCCTCCTTGCACACTACCAGTACGGAAACGGTCTTTCCCGTGCCGTGCGGAAGCATGACGGTTCCGCGGACAACCTGATCGGCATGACGCGGATCGACTCCGAGCTTCATGGCAACATCAATCGTTGCATCAAATTTCACATTGGTGATTTCCTTGACTTTCGCGACGGCCTCGGCAAGTTCATACTCCTGCAGCCTGTCGATTTTTGTCAGGGCTTCCCTGTATTTTTTCCCAGCCATTTTTTTTGTCTTGTATAAGTGGTTAAAAAAGCGGCCAATGGCCTCCCACACTCAGCTTTTGTCCGGAAACTCAGTCCTGGACAACGATACCCATGCTTCTTGCCGTACCCATAACCATCTGCTCGGCTCCGGCAAGATCGACAGCATTCAGATCCGGCATTTTCAGCTCGGCAATCCTGCGAACCTGCTCGATGGTGACCGTGCCAACCTTGTTGCGGTTGGGTTCGTTGGAACCTTTCTGCAGTTTGGCCTCTTTGAGAAGCAGAACCGCTGCAGGAGGAGTTTTGGTAATGAACGTAAAAGACTTGTCGGAATAGACGGTAATCACAACGGGAATGATCATGCCGGCCTCAGACTGGGTCTTCGCATTGAACTGCTTGCAGAACTCCATGATATTGACACCTTTCTGACCGAGAGCCGGTCCGACCGGCGGTGCCGGATTAGCGCCACCTGCAGGAATCTGAAGCTTGATAAAACCGATTACCTTTTTTGCCATAACCTATTTCTATTCAGAAGCTTAAAAAGTTTAAGCCCTTGTATTATTGTGAAACTGACTTAACCTGTGAAAAATCCAACTCCGTAGGAGTACTGCGGCCAAAGAAACTGATCATGACCTTCACCTTCATGCGCTCGGTACAGACATCATGAACCACTCCGGTAAGAGAACTGAACGGACCATCGATAACCTTGACCGAATCGCCGACACGGAAAGGAGCCTCGACAACCGAACGATGCTCGACGGCGTTTTCCGGAACGAGAATTTTCTCCACCTCGTCGGGACGCAGCGGAGTGGGATTATCATCGACGCCGAGAAATCCCATGACGGAGGGAATATCGAGAATAAGGTTTCTGGTCTGTTTGTCCAGAACGGCTTCTATAAGCACATAACCGGGAAAGGCATTCTTGGTGAGGCTTCTTTTCTTCCCGTTCTTGACCTCGACAAAGCGCTCGTAAGGCACATACACCTGAAGAATCTTCTCTTCGAGGCCGCAACGAAGCACTTCAGCCTCGATCCCTTCCTTGACCTTCCGCTCATGACCGGAATAAATCCGCAGCGCGTACCACCTTGGAACAGGGATAACCTGATCATCAGCACTTTTTTTTCTCACACCCATCTCTGCACCCCAACTGTGGTTATTATAATAACCGGCTCATAACAGAATTAATTACCCAGTCAACAGCAAAGGTAAACACGGCAAGAATACCGGAAACGGTCAGCACCACGATGGTCAGATCCTTTGTCTCCTCCTTGCCCGGCCAGACAACCTTGCGCATCTCTCCGACAACATCACGATAATACTGGCCGACCTTACCTGTAATTTTACGCATATGCACAGTCCGCAATAAGAATCGTGAAATACTTTATGATAACCGGCACGTCAGGAGGGAATCGAACCCCCAACCTGCGGTTTTGGAGACCGCTGCTCTACCAATTAAGCTACTGACGTCTGTCAAACTCCGCTAAACAACCCTGAGCTGATGATCGGACTTGAACCGATGACCTCTTCCTTACCAAGGAAGTGCTCTACCGACTGAGCTACATCAGCCTCTGCAAAAACAATCCGAAAAGATTCCGTGGGTAGGGGAGGATTCGAACCTCCGAAGACATATGTCGACAGATTTACAGTCTGTTGCGTTTAACCACTTCGCTACCTACCCGCAATGTCAAGAGCTGGTGATGGGACTCGAACCCGCAACCTGCTGATTACAAATCAGCTGCTCTACCAATTGAGCTACACCAGCAGCTCATTCTAAAAAACAGGGCAGGTAATATAGCCTGCGCTTTTTTAAATACAAAAAAAAAGAAACAAATTATCGATTATTTCTTGCCGCGGCAAGATACCCGGACAGTCTGACGGAGAAGTGGCGCGAGACGAAGCGTTGTGAAAAGATGACGAGAAAATCAAGAATGGTCGGATACACACGCATGCGGTTCTGCCTGTAGCCTCTGAGTACAGCCCTTACGACAACATCCACACTGCGGACCGGCAGCCTTACACCCCGTCGGTCATGTCCGGAACTCTCCATGAAGCCGGTATCGACAAAGCCCGGACAGACGGTAACAACCTTCACGCCCGTTCCCCTGAGCTCCATATGCAGCGCTTCGCCCAGCGTTATCATAAAGGATTTGGTCGCTGAATACAGGCCGAGTCCCGGCACGCCCTGAAGACCTCCGAGAGAGGCGATGTTGATGACCGCGCCATCCCGCTCCGCAGCCATGCCGGGAATGAACAGGCGGGCAAGGCGTGCGGCGGCCGACATGTTCACCTGCATGATGCGCTCGATATCTTCGAATGCGAGGTCGCTGAAATCGGATGCACGGGAGGTTCCCGCACAATTGACCAGCAGCCGTACCGAAAGATGGTGGAGGGTGCAGTAATCGAAAATCCGCTGCGGACTCTCCTGCTGGGCGAGGTCCGCCGGACAGCAGAACACCGAAACGCCGTGAGCGGCCTGCAGTTCACGGGATAAGCCGGCAAGCCTGTCTGCCGATCGGGCGACCAGCAGCAGATGATTGCCCATGCCGGCAAACGCTCCGGCAAGAGCACGTCCGATACCCGATGATGCGCCCGTGACGAGAGCCACCGGCAGCAACGGTCCTTTCCTTCCGGGAGTCATCATTTCCATAATGGCGCAACAGTTGCCGCTACAGGGGGTCTACCCATCTGCCTCTCTCCCTGATAAGCTCGATAAGCCGGTCAACAGCCCCCTCCTCCGGAAGATTCTCTTCAACGCAATCCTTTCCGACATACAGGCTTATACGGCCCTTTCCGGATCCCACGTAACCGAAATCGGCATCGGCCATCTCGCCTGGACCGTTGACGACACAGCCCATGATGCCTATTTTCAGGCCCTTCAGGTGCATGAGTCTCTGTTTTATGGACTTGGCCGCCTTTTCAAGGTCGAAATAGGTTCGGCCGCAACCGGGGCAGGAGATGAACTCGGTTTTCGACATTCTGGTTCTTGCTCCCTGCAGAATATTGAATGCAAGATCGATCTCGTCGGCAGGAGGGAGCCCGGTTTCGAGCGCAAGAATATCTCCGATACCGTCACAGAAAAGCGTTCCGGTCTGCACCGAAGCGTCGATAAGCGTATCGAGCCTGTCCTCGCCGCCTTTGCGGAAACGCACCACAAGCGGGTAATCGATGCCCCCCTCATTGAACTCCCTGACAAGATGCCGGTAGACGAACACCGGAGAGG
>JAAXXP010000002.1:0-14367 GCA_013334435.1 Chlorobiaceae bacterium
CGGAAAAGAGACCATTCCGGGGATGCGTTTCGTCTATTTCGATCCCCTTAAAAACCGCTACCGGACGCTTTCCGCCGACCCGATCGCGATCAGCGTACTGCCTGCCGAAAACGCCACCGGCACCAGCCGGCTGCCGGATAGCGCACCGGAAGAGCCCGCAAAAAAAACGGCTCCCGCTCTGCCTGCGGCCGCACTTGCCGTTACCGCTCTTCTGGTCTTTCTGACGATGGCGCTTGTCAGAAACAAGCTGCATGGAAGAGGGTCCCGGCGGCAGGAGACTCGAAGCGGAGCTCTACTCCCATCAGGCGGCGAAACTCCGCAGGAGATGAAAAACGCGCTGTACACCATCATCGGGCAAAAGGGCGTTCCGAAACCGGAAAGCCTCACCAGGGCGCAGCTTTCTGCCGCACTTCTGGAAAAAGGCGTATCGCGGGATATCTGCAAGGAACTTGAAAAGCAGCTTGAGTCGATCGACCGCCTGATGTTCAGTCCGGCCGGAGTTTCAGCTGTTGAACTGGAGCTGCTCCTCGGCGAGGGGGAAAAGCTGCTCCGCAGCCTGCGACGGCCGTAGCCCCTGATCCTGCATTCACTCCTCCCCGGCGGCTTGCATGATTTCAGCCCAGGGAAATATCGAGCAGACCACGGTGCTGCCGGCCGCAAGCGCATCAGGAGCGGGCCCGGATTCGATGATGCCGTCGGCGCCGGCAAGAGCGGTGATCATATGCGACTCGACCTTCCGGGATACCCTGCAGTACAAGCGGCCGTTCTCCTGCCAGATGGCGCCAGGCAGAAAACGGTGCCGTTTTTTATCGGCGGGGAAGGGTTCGGCAAGCAGTGCGTCCATCTTTCCGGGAAGCACCCGGCCCTGCTGCAGAAAGAGTGCCGGAACGACATACTCATGAAAACAGGTCATTGCCGAAACCGGATTTCCCGGCAGGGCAAAAACCGGACGATGGTCGCCGCTGACTCCGAAATAAAGCGGTTTTCCCGGTTTCTGGGCTACCGTCCAGAATCGGGGAGTTACGCCGGCTTCGCGAAGCAGTTCCTGCACATAGTCGTATTCACCGGTTGAAATCCCTCCTGCCGTCACCAGCATGTCACATCCGGCAAGAGCCTCGGCAAGCACGTCCCGCAGGGCCTCCCTGTCGTCACGAGCATGCAGCTGAAGCACGGGCTCGATACCCCATGCGCGGCAGAGCGCCTGCAGCATGAAGCGGTTGCTGTTGTAGATGGCCGGACCATCGAGCGCCTCTCCCGGCGTCCGAAGTTCATCGCCTACCGTGACAAGCGCCACCCTCGGAACACCGCAGGCAAGCGCTCCCTCAATGCCCAGTGTGGCGAGCACGGCAATCTCCGAAGGCGTAACGGTCGTTCCTTTTCGCAGCAGCACGGCGCCGCCGGCTGCCTCCTCGCCTGCGAAACGGATATTGGCGCCCTGTTTCGGGGCTGAAAAAACCGAAACCTCCCGGCTGCCGAATCCGCTGGTCTGTTCGAAAGCCACAACCGTATCTGCACCGTCCGGCAACGGCGCTCCGGTCATGATCTGAACGCAGGTTCCCGGTACAACGGGCCGTACGGGCATGGCGCCGGCAGCAACTTCGGAAACGACCTGCAGCCTGGCCGGAGTATCCCGCGACGCACCCTCAATATCGGCATGCCGGAGGGCAAAGCCATCCATGGCGGCATTGGTGAAACGGGGCAGGTGAAACGGGGCGGCGACATCTTCACCCAGAACACGGCCCTGCAGCCGCACCAGCGGCTGGTATTCGAGGGGCAGCACTCCGACGGACTCCCGTATCAAGCGATGAGCATCCTGGACGGTAATCATGGCTGGTGACCCTCCCCTTTGAGCATGGCAAAAGCATGGAACACGGCAGGAACAAGCACCTCGAGAGCATCCGCCGCAGCGCCGGGACTGCCGGGAAGGCATATCAGAAGCGAATCACCGATCATTCCGGCTGCAAGTCTCGAAAGCATTGCGGTTTTTGTTTTCCCCTGCCCCCAGTTGAACAGGGCCTGTTCGATCCCCGGAAGTTTTCTGGTAAACATCGGCTGCAGGGTATCGACCGTAACATCCCTTGGACCGAGACCGGTGCCGCCGGAAGTCACGATCAGCTCTACCCCCCCCGCAACCCACTCTTCGACAGCGGCCCCGATCTCCTCTTTCGTGTCGGCAATGATCCGAAGCTCTTCAATCGTACATCCCGCGGACTCAAGACCCTCCCGCAGCACGTTTCCTGAACGGTCGCACCCCTTTCCGGCAGCGATGGAATCGGAAAGCACGAGAATGGATGTTCTCGGCCGGTACTCCACGGCGAGCTGCTTTTTCCCGCCGGTTTTCCCCTCGAGACGGATGGAGCCGATCTCCATTGTGGAATCGAGAGCCTTGCACATGTCGTAAATAGTCAGGGCGGCTACCGACACGGCTGTGAGCGCCTCCATCTCGACACCGGTGGACTCCCGGGTTCTGGCCGTAGCCGAAATGGCAATGCGGTCTTCGAGCACGGCAAAGGAGATATCCACCCAGGAGAGATTGAGCTGATGACAGAGAGGAATGAGGTGAGCCGTCTGTTTGGCCGCCTGAATTCCGGCAATCTTGGCCGCAGTGAGAACGTTTCCTTTTGGAATGGCCTCCCCTGAAAGCAGAAGAATGGTTTCCGGACGCATCGAAATGGATCCGGATGCCGTTGCGGATCTCTGGGTTCCGGGTTTATGGGAAACATCGACCATGGCGACATGTCCGTGTTCGTCAAGATGGGTAAAGTCCATAGCGCTCCTCTTTTTCGGGATGAATCGGTTTCATGCAAAGAGCTCTTCGAGCTGCAGGGCAAGTTCCGGGTGGTCGGTGATGATGCCGTCGGCTCCCATGCGCTTCAGGCGAAGCATCTCTTCCGGACGGTTTACCGTCCAGGGAACGACACGAACACCCTCGCTGTGCAGCCTTTCGACCAGTTGGGTGTTCAGGAGTGAATAATACGGATTGACATAGGCAGGAACAAAACCTGTTTCCGCCCTGAAGTTGGCGAGACGGGAGCCGTCATCGACCAGAAATCCGAAACACAATTCCGGATAACGCATCCTTACCTCCCTCAGAAGGCGGTCGTCAAACGACTGGACCCTGACTCTCGATGCCATGGAGGTTCGGTGGATTTGCCCGGCAACAAGAAACGCGTAGACATCCGGCGGCGGATGCAGCTCGTTATCCCTGTCCGGCCAGGATTTGAGTTCGAGATTGAAAATCATCTCTCCCGGAAGATGATGGGCAAGCATATGGGCGTCCACCTGGCGGAAAACATCTGCTATAAGCGGTTTTGCTGTATCGATACCCCGCTGCAGGGGAAAATGCGGGTCGGGAAGGCCGCAACCGAAAGCCGCGATTTCAGCGTAGGACATATCGTACAGACAAAAACGCCCCTGATCCTTCTCTCCGAGCGGCCTGCCGTCGGGAGCTGCAGCGTGCGGAGCGCCGAGGCACGGATCGTGGGAAACGACAAGCTGGTGATCTCCGGAAACAAGAAGATCGAGTTCGATAACCCTCACACCCAGATCCGCAGCCTTGCAGAAGGCCTGAACGGTGTTCTCGGGAAAGAACGCCCTCGCTCCCCGGTGTGCCTGTATTTCAAAATGCATACGATAAAGAAGGCTTGTTCCCCCCTTCAGCTGAACATCCCCTCCAAAAACTTTTCTGCTTTCACAAGCTGCTTACCGTATGCGGCAGCCTGCCGTCATGAACTGCGTTTTCCTGGAGAAAAGCGGGCGGGTTTCGAGGGAGATTTTCCTGTTGTTTTTCTTTTCTGGACTTTGTTGCCTCTCGAAGCTTTGGGCGAGGCGGATGCAAGCTTGCTGTTGTAGCCTTGAGGATCGGAAGAATTTTTGTTCCTGCTCTTGTTGAACCTGTTTTTGCGGTACTTTTTTTCCAGGTCGGCGTAGGGACTTGGCGGTTCGGGTGAGGTATTGGGGTTATTAAAGTTCGGCTCGTCGATTACCTCATCAACATCATCCAAAACCACGTCGGGATGAACTGTTTTATGCAAAATATTCCAATTTATGTTCAAAAAACCGTGAGTATACAATTGTTATCACTCAGGATCATTTCGAAGGGGACTCTAATTTAAAACTTTAACACTAAAAAACAAGTTATCGACAGCAGAAGATCGTTCAGAAGAGCGCCATATCGGTTTTGCGTTGGTTGTTGTTCCGAGAAGTATTAAATTTCAGCGGTTTTACCATTGTAAAAATCGAAAACCGGAGCCCGTTATGGATATTCGCCGCTGGATACTTGCCTTTATTCTCCCTCCCGCCGCCGTCATGAACAAGGAGGCTGGAACAATCATGCTGACAGGCATTCTCACCCTGCTCGGATGGTTGCCCGGCGTTACTGCAGCCGTCATCATGATTCTGCAGGAAAAGAAACAGGCAAAAGCATAACTGCAGCGCATCTCCCCGTACCCCGGCAAGGCTTTCCCGCTGCAGTGTCGCACGGCACCGGGACTGCAAACGACCACCTATGCTTTTTCATCCCTTTGAAATAGCGCTTTCGGGGTTTTCCGGGACCGGAAAGACAACCCTTGCTGCCGCAGTCGTAAACCGTCTTTCGGAACGGTTTGCGGTCGGCTACTACAAGCACGGATGCCACCGTTTCGATATAGACCGTGAAGGCAAGGACTCCCATACGCTTCAAAAGGCCGGAGCAGGCACCGTCATGATCTCCGACCCGGAGAAAAAAGCGGTGATTACCGGAACCGGAAACCGGCAGTTATCGGAACGTACGGTTTTTCTGGACTGCGACATGCTGCTGGTGGAGGGTCTGAAGGAGCTGCAGCTGCCCAAGCTGCTGATGGTTGACCGGGAAAGGAAGATTCTCGAACAGCTTGCCGCCGGCGCCATACCGCAGGTCGTCGCACTGGTCTCGACCGGCGCCGAAACGGAATTCCCCTGCTCCCCTTGCGACATCCCCGTTTTCCATCGCGACGACATCGACACCATTACCGCCTTCATCGAGTCGTTTTTTGCAGGAAACGTATCGGAAACGCCTCTGTCGGGCCTGATCCTTGCCGGAGGCAGAAGCCGCAGAATGGGCACCGACAAGGCCCTGCTTTCCTATCACGGCGAAAACCAGATTCTGCATACGGCGGCGCTTCTCAAAGAGCACTGCCGGGAAGTGTTCCTCTCCTGCCGCAGCGACCAGGAGGATATCTATGCATCTTTCGGACTGCCGGTCATTACCGACCGTTACCTTGAAACCGGCCCGGCAGGAGGATTGCTGTCGGCGCAGCAGCGCCACCCTCAAACCGCATGGCTTGCCGTTGCCTGCGACATGCCGTTTCTCGACGCGGCCCTGCTTGGCGAACTTCTCGAAAACCGCATGCCGCTGCGCTTCGCGACCGCGTTCAGGATTCCCGGATCAGGAAAATTCGAACCGCTCTCGGCCTGCTACGAGCCGAAATCGAGAGCCGCGCTGCTTGCCGGCCATGCAGAAGGCAACCATTCGCTGCAGGCGCTCCTCGAAAACCGTCGAATAGGCGAGATAACGCTTTCCGGCAGCCGCGCCATCAGCAACATCAACGATCCGGAATCGATGCAGAAAGTCGTGCGGGAGTTCCGGTCTTTCAGCGGAGAAAACCATCCATGAACCTGCTTGTCGCCATCGATTTTTCGGAAACCACAGGAGAAATCGTCACTCACGCCTGCACACTGGCCGACGCACTCCGGGCAAAGGTTTTTCTGCTGCATGTCATCGCACCGGCAACACCGGTCCTCGATATGGAGAACAGCATTGAACCCCTGATGCCCGCTCAGGAACAGCCTGCATCACAGGAGGGAATACTCCCCGAAAGCCGGGCCCGTGAACAGCTTCTCGAAATCGCGGAAACCCTGAAAACCCGGGGAATCGAGGTATCCGCACACATCGCCCACAGTGACGAGGTAAAAGCCATTATCGAAGCTGCGGAGCGGTTCCGGGCAGGCATGATCATTCTCGGATCACACGGTCACGGAGCGCTCTATCATCTGCTGATCGGCAGCGTATCGGAAGGAGTCGTGCGCAGGGCGCAGTGCCCGGTGGTCATCGTGCCCGCCGGGAAGAAATGACCAGCCGGCCGGCATGGACCAGCAGAAACGCAGCTCCGGCCAGAATGATGATCGTCGCACCGGAGGCGAGATCGAGTTCATAGGACAGCCAGAGCCCCGTCAGGCAGAAAAACGCGGAAAACAGTGTGGCAAGCAGCATCATCCCTCCGAGAGTGCGGCTGAAAACCCTTGCGATCGCCGCCGGTATGGTCAGCAGGGCGATAACCAGCACGATACCGACCACCCGGACAAGAATAACCACGGTAAGCGCTATGAGGCAGAGCAGCAGCAGGTAGAACAGGGTGGTTTTCACCCCGGAAACCTCGGCATACTCCTCATCGAAAGAAAGCGCCAGAAACTCCTTGCCGAACAGCCAGGTCACGGCTGCAATCAGCAGGTCGAGCATGGCGATCATCCAGAGATCACCCGTCGGAACCGTCAGAATGTTGCCGAACAGGTAACTGAACAGATTCGGAGCATATCCGGGGGTAAGGCCGATCAGAATGACCCCCACAGCCATACCGACAGCCCAGAACGCGGCTATCGCCGTATCTTCGGCAACCTTCGCCTTTCTGCTGAGCAGACCGATGGCAATGGCGGCTCCAAGGCTGAAGGGAATGACGCCGAAGAGCGGATTGATGCCGAGATAGTAGCCGAGCCCTATGCCGCCGAATGCGGTATGGGCTATGCCCCCGCTGATAAAACCGACTTTTTTCACCACGACGTAACTGCCGGTAATGCCGCAGGCTATGCTTGCGAGCAGCGAGGCCAGCACCGCATTGCGAAAAAATTCAAAGGCAAAGATATCGCCGTTCATGGAGTCAGGATTTGACGTTGGATTCCGGCCGATCGTGAGCGTGAGGATGATGAACCAGCAGATCGACCGTGTAGGGATAGATCTGCCGGGCGGTATCTCCTCCCGGGGCGCCCTCGGGGTTTTCCCGCATCACCATGCTGCAGTTAAGGCAGAGCACTCTCCCGACAAAACGGCTGACCGTACCGGTATCGTGGGTCACCAGAACAATGGTGATGCTTTTTTTGAGCTGATCCAGCAGATCATAGATAGATGTCCTCATTTCAGGATCGACGCTTGCCGTCGGTTCATCGAGCAGAAGCAGTTCGGGCTTTCCGGCAAGAGCGCGCGCAATAAGGACACGCTGCAACTCACCCCCTGAAAGAGCGCCGATTCTGCGGTTACCGAGCGCACTCAGCCCGACAATCCCCAGCGCTTCATCGGCCGCCGCCCTGTCGGCTTTGTTGTAGTGCTGAAAGGGGGTTTTCAATGCCATCCGCCCCATCAGCACCGCTTCCCTGACCCCGAGGGGAAAATCACGATCGAAAAAAAGCCGCTGGGGAACATAGCCGATCTTTTCGGGAAAGCGCCCCGGAACGGCTCCGAACACCAGGACGCGACCTTCGACAGGCTTCTGCAGGCCGAGCAGTACGCGAAGCAGCGTGGTTTTCCCTCCTCCGTTCGGGCCGACAATGGCAAGAAAATCGCCTTCATCAACCGAAAAGGAGAGGTCCCTGAGCACCGTTACCCCTCCAAGCTCCACGCCGAGCCTGTCGCAGCGGACGATCTCGCGCGTCATTGCATCGCCTTCAGAAACGCCCCGGTTGCCTGCCGGAGATTCTCCTGATAGTCCCGGGCAAGCGGATCGACCGTTCCGGTCACGCCGCCGATATCTCTCGCTATGGCTTCGGCCTGGACCGTGCTGAATTGAGGAGAAACGAAAACCACCCGGATGTTCGAGGTTCTTGCCCGCTCTATGACCTCCTGCAGCTGACGGGGCGTGAGCGTCTTGCCCTCCTCTTCGGCGGCTATCTGTTTCAGACCGAATGCGGCGGCATAGTATCCCCAGGCCGGATGAAACACAAGAAAGCTGCGGTTCTTCAGCGGTGCAAGCCGGTTACGGATATCGATCTGCAGCGATTCCAGTTCTGAAACGAGCTCATCGGTATTGGCGGCATAACGCTCCCGATTGGACGGATCGGCCTGAACGAGAGCCTTCTCGATATTCCTTGCAATAATGACGCCATTTTCAGGAGAGAGCCAGTAGTGCGGATCAAAGCGGCCATGGTGATGGTGATCGGCATCATCATGGTGCTCTTCTTCATCGGCATGCTCTTCCTGGCTCACGGGAATGAGGGTGACACCTTCAGAAGCATCGCAGACCCGAAGCTTCGGGTTGAGCGAAAGCATTCGGGGCATCCAGTCCAGTTCGAACTCCACTCCGGAACCGGCCTTGACGAACAGTGAAGCGCCGGAAAGGGCGGACATCTGCCGGGGAGTCGGTTCATAGCTGTGAGGATTTCCTCCCGGCGGCACCATGACCGATACGGCGATACGGTCGCCTCCTATCCTTTCGGCAAAATATGCCAGCGGAGCTATCGAAGCGACAATCCGAATCCTGCCGGTTTCGGGAGAGGTGCCGCAGCCGTTCTGGAGCAGCAGAAGCAGCAGCATGGACAGGAGGGTAACCGTTCTCTGGATCATGATTGGCCTTTGTTTGTTTCTGATAGACAGGAGGGACAGATTCCTTCGAACTGCGCAATATGGGAAAGCACCCGGTAACCGCCGACCATCATGCCGTCGGGGTACCGGCACTCGTCGATCCGGCCTATTTGGCCGCAGGAAACACAGACAATATGGTGGTGATGATGCCTGCTGAGGCCGGAACAGATGGCATAGCGCCTTTCCCTGCCGAAACCTGCCAGACGGAACAGAATGCCGCACTCCGCAAGCGTATCGAGGTTGCGGTAGATTCCCGGCAGTCCGCACCTGCCGAACTCCGCCTTCAGAACGGCCTGCACCTCGAGAGGCGAGAGCGGCTTAAGGCTCTCACGGAAGAGGTCGATCATCGCCCGGCGCCTGGGTGTTGCCTTGAGGCCGGCTTTCCTGATCAGATCGAGGGCGTCCTGCATATCCTAAATGGAAATTATTTCTGTTTAAGATACAAAAAAAACGCAACACCCACCGGATCTGCTGCGGAAAACCGCTGCAGATCCGGGTATGCTTTTAAGGGAGGCGGTTCAGGGCGCTGACAATAGCCTTGATCGAGGCAAGGCTGATGTTGGAATCGATACCGGCACCGTAGGATACCCTGCCGTCGGAACAGCCGATTCTGATGTAGGCCACCGCAAGCGCCCCTGCACTCTGACCGATGGCGTGTTCGGCATAATTCTCAACGCTGAAATCAAGACCGCTCACCTCCATGAAACCCTTGACAAACGCATCGACAGGACCGTTGCCCTTGGCGTCTATGCCGAACTCCCTGTCCTTCATCTGAACCGTACAGGTAATGATGGTCGCCTCTTCGTCAATACGCCCGGGATCCTCATCGTCCCAGCTGATGTGGCATTTTTTCAGCACGAACGGCTCCTTGAGCTTCACGTACTCCTCGTGAAACAGTTCATGAATGCGCTCCGGAGACAGCTCCTCGCCGGTCCGGTCGGCAACGGCCTGAACCGCTTCGGCAAAATCGGGCTGCATCCACTTGGGAATCTGGATGCCGTAATCCAGCTCAAGCACATAGGCCACGCCACCCTTGCCGGACTGGCTGTTGATGCGCACGATAGCCTCGTAGTTGCACCCGACATCCTGAGGATCGATCGGCAGATAGGGAACGTCCCAGATACCGTCCTGCGAGCCCTGATGCGCTTTCATGCCCTTGCTGATGGCATCCTGGTGCGAACCCGAAAACGCCGTATAGACCAGTTCCCCTGCGTAGGGATGGCGCGCATGCACATCCATGCGGGTGCACTTCCGATAGACCTCGCGGATTCTCGGAAGATCGGAAAAATCGAGTTCGGGATCGACTCCCTGACTGAACAGGTTCAGCGCCATGGTAACGATATCCATATTGCCGCACCGTTCCCCGTTGCCGAACAGGGCCCCCTCTACCCGGTCGGCGCCGGCCATCATGGCGAATTCGGCAGTAGCGACCGCAGTTCCCCGATCGTTGTGCGCATGCACGCTGATCAGGACGGCGTCACGGTTTTTGATGTTGCGGCAGAACCACTCGATACGGTCGGCATAGATGTTCGGCCTCGACATCTCCACGGTCGAAGGCAGGTTGATAATGATGCTGTCCTCCGGGCCGACCCCCCATGCGTCCATCACCGCATGACAGACTTCGAGTGCATAGTCGAGTTCGGTGCCGGTAAAGCTTTCCGGAGTGTACTCGAACCGTATGCCTGAGTTGCCGCTCTCCTCCTTCAGCCGGCGCACGAGCTTCGTGCCCTCGACGGCGATGGCCTTGATCTCCTCCCTGTTCTTGCGGAACACCACATCCCGCTGCTGACGTGAGGTCGAGTTGTAGAGATGCACGATCGCACGATCCGCACCCCTGACCGCCTCGAAGGTTTTCCTGATGAGATGCTCCCGTGCCTGGGTCAGCACCTGAATGGTGACGTCATCGGGAATGAGATGCTGCTCGACGAGCCTTCGAACAAAAGCGAACTCGGTGGCCGACGCCGAGGGGAAACCAACCTCTATCTCCTTGAAACCGATGGAAACAAGAAGCTGAAACATCGCAACCTTCTCGTCCACGCTCATCGGAACCGGCAGCGCCTGGTTGCCGTCCCTCAAATCGACGCTGCACCAGATCGGAGCCTTGCTGATGGTGTTGTCCGGCCATGTCCGGCCGACGATGTCCACTGCGGGATAGGCAGTGTACTTCCGGTAATTCATCCCTTTCTTTTTCATTCCTGCTTGTCCTCTTTTTAATCTTTTAATCCTCGAAACGAAAAAAGCCGCGAGCCCTGAGAGGCCGGCGGCTTTAAAAACAGTTCTTTTCCTGCGGAAAACGAACTAAAAAGCACCTCCCCTTAGAGCCCTCCCGCTCTGGAGTAGTAGCAGACCTAGGCCCGCCGCAAGGCTGTTCAGGTTCTTCCGGTGCATGATTTTCCTAAAAAAGCGTTCCCTGTAAAACGAAATACATTGCCGTAATATACAAAAATCTCTCATGAGTGCAATTGCAACATAACAACGCGGCAGAAGCCTCCGCTGTTCCCGAAACACCACGAAACAGCGCATGCCGGCCTCACCTGACCGGTATAAGCTCCATAACGGCTCGCCCTCCCCTGTCAAGAAGAATCAGCCTGCGACCTGAAATCTCATAAGCTGCCGTGCTGCGCATGGCACCAAGAAAGCGCCGTTCCTGATCCATGATTTTCGGAGAACAGGCCATGCGCGTACTCCCGAGCGACACGAAGGAAAGTCTGGCCGCCTTATGGCTGTAAACGCCGTTGATATTGTTGCAGCCCGTCGAGCCGCCAACACGCCCGCCGCTGTGCAGAATGAGATGCGCATCTATTTTCTGGCCGGGAAAAAAGGAGGCCTTGCGATCCAGAATTTCAACCGCCCTCCAGGTCGTGCCGATAAGTCTGGGAGACGAAAAGGGGCTGGATCCGTCAGGTTTCGAGTATGGCGCCGAGCAACCGGTCGCCATGAAAAGAAGCAGAAGAAAACATAGCGAAGCCGATGCGCAAAAAGGTCTGTATTGCAATGAATATCCCATGATCGACAGATTTTCAGGTTGCCGGCAGACGCAGGCCGATTGTTGCAATGTACCTTTACGTACCGCCATTCTCCGCAGAAAGTTCATGGAGGAATACGGCCCGGCTACCCTATCCAGTGCCGGTTAATGCTGCGGAGGCACAGTACGAACAGCAGAAGGCAGAAACCGGCAAGAGCGGCGAAATCGAGAGCCGAAGGCAGAAGCTGCTCTCCATGGATGGCCGCGTGCAGGATATCCACCCCGTAGGTGAGGGGAAGCATGAAGGATACCGGCTGGAGAAACCCCGGAAGGGCAGTGACCGGAAAAAACAGCCCGCAGAGAAATATCATGGGAAAGCGCACGAAGTTCGAAAGCGTCTGAACCTCGAACACCTCGGTGGCCAGAATGGCGAGCAGCAGACTGAGATAGGTCGAAACGACGGCCATAAGCAGCACGGCCGGCACTACCATGCGCCAGTCGGCGCCGGAAAGATCGGCAAACCAGAATCCGAGCAGGACCGGCACCAGCGCGTTGAACATGCCGAACAGGATTGCTCCTGAGGTTTTGGCCAGCATGAGCAGAACAAGCGGTATCGGCGAAAGGAGCAGCCGGTCGAACGCCTTTGCCTTCTTCTCGAACGTGACGGCAACGGCAAGCATGGAACTGGTTCCGAAAAGAATAGACAGGGCGATCATGCCGGGAAGCACCGATAGAAGCGAATGGATCCCCTGACCGGAACGAATGAAAAACATGCCTGTCCAGGCAAGAGGAAAAAGCAGCCCCCAGCTCACGTTCGGAGGCTTGAGGTAGTATGCCGTCATGTCTTTGCGGACAATTCCCCAAAAGGCAATCCACGTTTTCATTGCCGCCGCCCCCTCTCTTTTTCCTTCAGCATGCTTCCTGCTCCGATGCCGGTTATCTCCACAAAAACGTCTTCCAGTGAAAGCACTCGTTTCCTGGCCTCCTCCACCTCCACTCCGCGCTCTTCGAGAAACCGCACCAGGGAACCGGCTTTCAGCGGCTCACCGGATTCAACCCTCAGCTCGTCCGGGGCCGGAAGATAAAAATCGAGTCCCGGAAATGCCCGTTCGAGATCCCCGAGCGGAACCGTACACCCGCCCGAAAGCGAAACCGTCAGGACATGGCGCCCCTGAACCGGCTGCAGCAGCCGTTCGACGGTGTCGGTACGAACAATTCTTCCGCCGGCAATAAATGCTATCCGGTCGCACAGCCGCTCGGCCTCCCCGATGAAATGGGTCGTAAGAAATATGGTGACGCCCTCCCGATGCAGAAGGGAAAGCAGCTGGCGTATCATGCGAGAGCTCTCGACATCGATGCCGGAGGTGGGCTCATCGAGAAAGAGAAGCGGCGGACGGTGCATGATGGCGGCGGCGATCACCAGCCTGCGCTTCATGCCTTTGGAATAGCCGGAAAACTTTCTCGACGAGGCCTCGCCGAGACCAAACATATCGAGCAGCTCCGAAGCCCTTCGGCGCCGTGCCTCTCGCCGCATGCCATAGAGTGCGCCGGAAAAACAGAGGTTGTCGAATCCGCTCAGTTCGGGGTAGAGATTGCTTTCGTCGGAGACAACGCCTGTCAGGTGCTGGGCAGCCTTCGGGTTGCGGCTGCAATCGATGCCTCCGATCACTATCGAGCCGGCATCTGGACGGCTCAGCCCCGTAAGCATGCTCATGGTGGTAGTTTTTCCCGCGCCGTTCGGGCCGAGAAAGCCGAACAGTTCCCCCTCGGAGACCTCGATATCGATCCCCTGTACAGCCCGGACATCCCCGAACCGTTTTTCCAGCCCGCTCGCCCTGATTGCCGGACCAGCCATGGTGCTCATCGGCTCTTTACTGCAACAGACAAAGCATCCTGCTCAGGATCCGCAGCAGCATTTTTTCTTTTCAGCAGGGTTCTGGGGAGTCTGGCAGACATGCTCCTGCGGTGTTCCGTGACACTCCTGAACCTGCTGGGGCGAGCACTCTTCGGGTTTTCCTTTCAGCATCTCAGGCTTTTCACATTTGTTCTGTTCCTGTGTCATCATTCTGCTCCGTTTGATAGTTCAACAAGTTTTTCAGGCCGATACTTTTCGCCGTTTCAAAAAAAATCAGGCATCTTCGTGCGTGAGGAACCGGTCGGCATCCCGCTTCAGCCGTGCAAGAGCCTCCGCATTGACCCTGTAGTGCACGAAATAGCCTTTTTTTTCTGCCTGCACCAGATCCGCATCGCGAAGAATGCGCAGATGCTGCGACACCGCTGCAGGCGTGATGCCAAGAGACTTGGCAAGGGCATTCACGCAGAGCGAACGGCTCCTGAGCATTTCAAGCATCTCCACACGGGTTTCAACCGAAAGTACCTTGAATACCCTGGCTATTCTTCCGGCATTGGTCACTTCAGCCTGTTTTTAATTAAGTACCTGCGCATATAATGTAACAATATCCGGGAAAGCGCCAAACTGCAACTCAGGACTGAGTCAGCCCTCCTCCGCCACGAACCATCTCCGAGGCTCGGGCTTTCAGGGTGCGGAACTCGGCGCTCACGGCCTCGATTCTCGACTCCCATACAGAATCGGGAGCCGTCCGGCCTGCCTCATCAAGAAATGTCAGCATGGTCGAGGTGCAGGCTATGGGATCGAAGAGTACCCACTTGGCCGAGATGCCGAGAAAAAGTGCCAGCATGAAGAGCGCGAACTTTCCGAAAGCCCATGATTGAGGAAGCACGAACGCAATGGCGCCGAAAGGCACCATGAACACGATCGTTGTAAGGATGACGAAGAGATAACTGAGCAGGGTCAGGG